>JAGBSS010000102.1 GCA_017631725.1 Clostridia bacterium
GATAAAATATCCTTTAAATCTGCAATTAATGCTTTTAATTCAACTAATTCTTGGTTGAGTTTTTCCACTTCCATAGAAGTTAAACGTTGAAGTTTCATTTCTAAAATTGCATTTGCCTGCTTTTCAGATAATTCGAATTTTCCCTGAAGAGCTGTCATTGCCGATGCTTTATCGTTAGAACGTTTAATAACTTCTATAACCTCGTCTATATTGGCAAGTGCTATAACCAAGCCTTCTATTATATGAGCCCTTTCTTCTGCCCTTAAAAGGTCGTATTTTACACGGCGAGTTATAACTTCTTCTTGATGTTTAATATAATGCTCTAAAATTTCTTTTAGGCCAATAACCTTTGGTTCGCCATCTACAAGTGCTAAAAGAATTATACCATCTTTAACTTGTAAGTTGGTGTGTTTGTAAAGAGTGTTTAATAAAATTTGTGAGTTAACGTCTTTTTTAAGCTCTATTACAAGGCGCATGCCGTGGCGACCAGATTCATCTCTAATATCGCTTATGCCTTCTACCTTTTTCTCTTTAACAAGGTTTACAATAGATTTTCTTAATTCTTCTTTATTAACTTGATAAGGAATTTCAGTAACGACAATTCTTTCCCTGTCGTTTGCATATTCTTCAATTTCCGTTTTAGCCCTTAATATAAAACCGCCTCTGCCCGTTTTATAAGCCTGCTTAATACCTGCCCTACCCATTAAAACGCCACCGGTTGGATAATCTGGTGCTGGAAGATGTTCCATAAGCTCTTCTACGGTTATTTCAGGGTTGTCAATTAAGGCAATACAAGCACTTAAACATTCCCCTAAATTATGTGGTGGAATATTTGTCGCCATACCAACTGCAATACCATCTGAACCATTAACTAAAATGTTAGGAATTCTTGATGGTAATACAACCGGTTGCATTGCGGTATCGTCAAAGTTAGGATAGAAATCTACCGTGTCTTTGTCAATTTCTTTAAGCATTTCAGAAGAAAGTTTAGAAAGCCTTGCCTCTGTATACCTATATGCTGCCGCAGGGTCTCCGTCTACAGAACCAAAGTTTCCGTGACCATCTACTAAAGGACAATTTATTGAAAAGTCTTGCGCTAAACGAACGAGAGCATCGTAAACGGAACTATCGCCGTGTGGGTGGAATTTACCTAAAACTTCACCAACGATTTTAGCGCATTTTTTATAACTTTTTTCGTGAGTTAAGCCCATTTCGTGCATTGCATATAAGATACGCCTATGAACAGGTTTTAAGCCGTCTCTTACGTCTGGCACGGCACGAGATACGTTTACTGCCATTGCGTAAGCAATAAAGGACTTTTTAACTTCATTATTTACTTCGATATTTATAATTTTTGTTTTGTCGAGTGTTTGTTTAAACTCGGCAGTAAGTTCGGCAAGATTATCTTTTTTAGCCATTTTTTATCCCCCTTAAATGTCAAGGTCTTTTACGAGTTTTGCGTTTTCTTCAATAAATTGACGGCGAAGTTCAGGGTCATCACCCATTAATCTCGTAAACGTTTCGTTAGCTTCTACTGCATCTTCTACCGTTACTTTTAATAAAGTTCTTGTTTCCGGGTTCATTGTGGTTTCCCATAACTGTTCTTTATCCATTTCACCAAGACCTTTATAACGTTGAATATCGCATTTACCAACTTCTGCTAAATAGTCGGAAAGTTCTTTATCAGAATATAAGTATTTTTCCGTTTTGCCTTGAGTTGCTTTGTAAAGTGGAGGTTGTGCAATATAAACGTGACCTTGCTCAACTAGCGGACGCATAAATCTAAAGAAGAATGTAAGTAATAAAATTCTTATATGAGAACCATCTACGTCGGCATCGGTCATACAAATTATGCGGTCATAACGAATTTTCGTTACGTCGAAATCTTCTTTCATGCCACCGCCAAAAGCAGTTATCATTGCCTTGATTTCTTCATTTTCTAAAACCCTGTTTATCCTTGCCTTTTCTACGTTTAATATCTTACCACGCAAAGGAAGAATTGCTTGGAAACGCCTATCTCTACCAGATTTAGCACTGCCACCTGCAGAATCACCTTCTACCAAGAAGATTTCGCAAAGTTCAGGATTTTTTTCTGAACAATCGGCAAGTTTTTCAGGAAGGTTTGCACTTTCAAAAGAACCTTTTCTTCTGGTGTTTTCCCTTGCAAGCCTTGCTGCCTCTCTCGCACGTTGAGCCGTTAAGCATTTCATTAAAATTTCTTTTGCAATTGATGGGTTTTCTTCAAGGAAAGTTCCAAAATATTCGTTCATAGCTTTCGTAACGTAATTACGCATTTCTGAATTGCCAAGTTTGGTTTTTGTTTGCCCTTCAAATTGTGGTTCTGTCAACTTAACCGAAACAACGGCAACAACGCCTTCTCTAACGTCTTCTGAAGAAACTTTCTCTTCCCCTTTAAATATGTTTAACTTTTTACCAAAGTCGTTAATGATTTTTGTTAAAGATGCCTTAAAGCCTTCTAAATGAGTACCGCCTTCTTCGGTGTTTATGTTGTTTGCAAATGCATAAATGGTTTCGTTGTAAGTATCGGTATACTGAAGAGCAACTTCTACTTCATTATCGCCATAGAACACGTCAAAATAAACGGGTTTAGAAAACACAGGATTTTTAGACTTAGACAAATCTTCTACAAAGTGCATTATACCGCCTTCGTAACAAAAATCGTCTTTCTTTTCTCTGCCTTCTCTTTTATCTTCTATAGAGATTTTTAAGCCTTTATTTAAATAAGCAAGTTCCCTTAAACGAGTTTTTACGGTATCGTAAGTAAAATCTACCGTTTCAAAAATTTCCGCATCTGGCATAAATGTAACGTGAGTGCCTGTAAAAGATGCCTTATCTACAACGGCAAGTGGTGCTTGTGGAATACCCCTTTTGTAGTGTTGTTCGTATTTGTTTCCGTTTTGGAAAACTTCTACCTTAAGCCACTCTGAAAGTGCGTTAACTACAGATAAACCAACGCCGTGAAGACCACCGGAAATCTTATATCCGCCACCGCCGAATTTACCACCTGCGTGAAGTTTTGTTAAAACAACTTCTACAGCAGAAATACCTTCTGTGTGGTGTATAGCGGTAGGTATACCCCTTCCGTTATCGGTAACGGTACAAGAACCGTCTTTATTGAATACAACGGTTATAGTATCGCAATGACCGGAAAGCGCTTCGTCAATAGAGTTATCGACAATTTCTTGAACCAAGTGATGAAGACCCCTTACGTCTGTAGAGCCGATATACATACCCGGTCTTTTTCTAACAGGGTCAAGCCCTTCTAATACCTGAATTTGCCCTTCGCCATAATTGGCGAGATTAGTTTTATTTTCTTCCATTTTTCACCCGTAAAACTAACTTATTTTTATGTAAATATTATACCACAACACTCTATTAATTACAAGTATTATTTCGTTTTTTTAAAACTATTTATAGTTTTAATAAGAATTTTTTGCCTTTTTAGGTCAGAAATTAAAGAATAATTTTTTTAAATTAAAAAATAACTAAATTTAAGGAGAAAAAAATGAGAAATTGCAAAAAATGTCAAAACGAAATTTTAGATGGAAATTTAATGGAATGCCCAAATTGTAACGCCTTAATTTGCTCAAGTTGTGGACAAAACTCCTTTGGAATTTGTCCTTATTGCTATCATAATTTAGACTTTATGGGATAAAAAAACGTGCCTAACTTGGCACGTTATAGTTATAATTTTAAGTTGATTTTATTGGTTTCTAAATGAGTTTAAAAGACTTAACTCGTATTTTTTAAGACCTTTAAGTGGCAACTTTTCTATCTCCCTTTCCCACTTGTCAAAAAATTGTTCTAAACACTCTTCTTCTTTTAAAACGTTTTTAAGGTAAGCCGTTTTAGCCCTTAAAGACAGGCAGTCGTTATTATTGTTTAAATATTTTTCAAGTTCTGACATATAATCGTCTGCATCGTTTTCATTATAGTCAAAAGTGCACGCCTTATAAAGCATTTCCGCCTTAATTGTTAAAACTTGATTAGCGCTTAAATAGTCTTTTATTTGATTTAACCTATCTAAACAATTTTTTGCTTGTTTAAGATCGCCACTATCTAAAAAATAGGTGTATCTTGCATCTAAAATTATTGCAAACAACCCGTCGTCTTCTCTTAAAACAGGAAGGTCAAAATACAAGCCTTTATCAATTTCTTTTGGGCTTTTACCATTATACAATTCACTATAAATAGAATATAAATTTACGATTATTTTGCTAGTATCATCATTTGATTTTAAGCTACTCAAAACTGCTCCATCGTTTCTATTGCCACCATTAAAAATTGGCAAGGCGTTTCCGAAGAAAAAGTATGCACCAACCGGTAAAAACATAGATGAAATATAATAAAGGGTTGCAGGTATTTTTTCTGGAATTATAAAGGCTAAAACCACGGGAATTAAACCTACAATAAACATAATAAAAGATGCTTTTAATCCGCCCTTTGTCATTGCATGAACAGAACTTTTAATATCGCAAGATTTAGTAGGCACCATAACGGTTTTTCCTGCCTCTTCTATATTAAATTTAAAGGAAAATTTAAGCTTATCATTTACCCTATAAAAGCAGAAAAATAGCACCTGAAATTGCAATAAATAATAGCCGTGTTTTTTACCTGCTAAATAGTGCCCAAGTTCGTGAATAAAAGCATTTATTAAAACTGCAATTAAAGCACCTAAAAGATAGAAAAGCATATCGGCATAAGAGCCACTAAAC
>JAGBSS010000103.1 GCA_017631725.1 Clostridia bacterium
AACACCTTTATGGCAATATTTTCAGTCTGTAATAAATTGGGTGCAAAGCATATTTGTAAAATATCGTAGGGAAATGAAAGGGCTTGCTTGGGGGATTTTATATAATACTTATAAAGACAAAATAATTGACCCACAAGAGATAGAGAAACGCATTGCAAAACTTATGCAAGATGACGATATAACTAAGCGTTCGGGTATTTACGAATATTTACTTTCAGGTAACGAAAAGCACCTTAATATCAGGGCGTTTACTGAAAACGAAAAAAGACAAGTTTACGAGCGTCAAGGGGGAATTTGCCCACATTGCGTTGCGGAAAACAGAGAAAAAACTCATTACGAGATAGAAGAAATGGAAGCAGACCATATTACTCCTTGGTGTGAAGGCGGAAAAACGAGCGTTGATAACTGCCAAATGTTATGCAAAGAACACAATAGAATAAAATCTAACAGATAATTAAAAGGCTTGCATTTAAAAATGCAAGCCTTTCTTTGCTATAAAGAATTAAATTTCCCTAATACATTTTCTTGGGCATTTGCTTACGCAAGTTTTACAACCCGTGCATTTAGAATAATCTATAACAGGAATATTATTTTGCATTGTAATTGCATTTTCAGGGCAGAATTTTGCACAAATTCCACAACCGATACAACCAACCTTACAAGTATTCATAACGTCTTTACCCTTGCATTTAGAAGAGCAAGCAACGTATACTACAGAAGATTTTGGTACAAGTTCAATTAAATGTTTTGGGCATTTTTTAACGCAAACACCACACGCTTCGCATAGGCTTCTATCGGCAACGGCAACACCCTGTTTTACCGAGATAGCGTAATATGGGCAAAGGCTTGCACAAGTTCCTTCTCCAATGCAACCTTCTAAGCAGTTTTTTTTGCCACCCATTTGCATGCTTTCTAAAATACAATTTTGGTTGCCCGTATATGCATATTTATCTAAACTAACCTTTCCACCAGCACAATGAACAACTGCAAAACAATCTTCTTTTTCTACAAATTCTACGCCTAAAACTGAGCAGATTTGTTTTTTGCCTTCATTAGAAGTTGGGCCACAACCATCAATTGTTGCTTTGCCTTCTAAAAGGGCTTTAGCAAAGTCTGCACAACCGGCATAGCCACAACCACCACAGTTTGCGCCTGCTAAATTTTCTTCTATTTGTTTAGCCCTTTCATCTTCTTCAACGGCACATAATTTAGATACCGAAACAATTAAAACTGCAAAAATAATTGCTAAAACTGCAACAATTGCAATAATTATTAAAACGGTGTTTACGTTAATTGGTCTTAATAATAAGTTTGACATTTTTATTCCCCCTTAAATAAGCGCAAAAACGTTAAACGCCATTGCTATAAAGCAAGCGGCAATCATTGCTATAGGAAAGCCTTTTAAGTGTTTGTTTATTGGTAAACGCTGAATTTTGCCCCTTAAACCACTCATTAAAACAATTGCAAGGGTAAAACCAACGCCGGCAAAAAGCCCGTATAAAACTGCAAAACCAATGTTCATAGCAGATGGGGCAATACCTATTAAAGATGCAATTTGTGCTTTATCTATAACAAGTTCTGCAACACCTAAAACTGCACAGTTTGTAGTAATTAATGGTAAGTATATACCCATTGCTCTGTAAAGGGTAGGGGAGAATTTTTTAAGTGCCATTTCTATCATTTGCACAAGTGCGGCAATTATAAAAATAAACACGATAATTTCTAAAAATTCAATTTTTAGCGGAACTAATATGTAAGTGTAAATAGGGTAGGTTATAAGGCAAGTTAAGGTCATAACAAAGGTTACGGCAAGACCCATACCAAATGCACTTTTAGTTGTTTTAGAAACACCTAAAAATGGACAAATTCCTAAAAACTGAACTACTACGAAGTTGTTTATAAATACTGCAGAAACTATAATCATTAAAAATTGTGCCATATTATTCACACTCCGTTTCCGTATTATTTTGTTGTTTGCTTTCTATAAGTTTTGCGTAGAGTTTTAATTTTCTCTTTTTCTCTATTAAAGAAGAAATGAAAGAGAATAAAGCAATAAACACGCCGTATGTAAAGAAAGCACCTGCAGGAGAAGAGAAGAATTCTATTTTAAAACTCCAAAGTTTTAAACCAAAGGCAGCGCCTTGACCTAAAATTTCCCTTACTAAACCTAAAACGGTTAAGCCAATCATAAAGCCAATGCCTGTAAAAAGCCCGTCTAATGCGCTTGCTAAAACGGTGTTTTTACTTGCAAAACTTTCTGCCCTTGCAAGAATTATACAGTTAACAACGATAAGTGGTAGATATAACCCTAAAACGTCGTTTAAGTCTGGTAAGAAATAATCTAAAAGTAGCCTTACAACTGTAACAAAGGTTGCAATAATTAATACAAACGCAGGAATTCTTACCTGATTTGGTATAATTTTTCGAAGTAGAGATATTAAAACGTTGCTACATATTAAAACGAATATAACCGCCATACCCATATAAATGCCGTTCATTGCCGCCGTTGTTAAGGCAAGTGTTGGGCAAGTACCTAAAACGAGTTTAAAGGTAGGGTTTTGGGTTATAACGCCATCCATTGCAATTTTTTTCACGTTAGTTTTCATTGATAGTTTTCTCCAATATAACCAATAACGCAATTAACTGCATTAGAAGCAGCCGTTGCAGATTTTGTCGCCCCAGATACAGGGTTTAAAAGTTTAGAATCCCCTTTAGCGGTAAATAAATTGCCGTTATTGTATTCTTTTGTGACGTCGGTTAAATAAAAGCCTTTATAAAAGTTAGAGTCAAGCATACTCATAAGAGTTTGTTTGGTATAACCTGACAAGATAACCTTATCTATTGCGTATTTATTATTTCTTTTTACTACTTTTATCCAAAGTGTAATATTTCCGCCCTTAAATCCGTTTTCACCAACCGTTTGAAAAACAAGGTCGTCTGTTTGGCCGGATATTGCGTAAATTTTATTTATATATCCTTTATTAACCCCGTCAAAGTCGTAAACTATTGCATCGTTTAAACTATCATCATCACTATCAACGTCTAACACAGTTTGATATTCTGGGGTATAGCCGTATATTTTCTTCATTGCCCTTGATGCACGTTCTTCTGGAGAAACGAACAATAAATCGTTTAAAACGGCTAATAATCCGCCGGCTATTGCCATTATTAAAAGAAGCACGGTAATGCACTTAAACCAAGTGCTTTTAAAAATTTTATTCATTAAGCCTTGCCCCCTTTTACTTTTTTAGCACCAAAAGGTTTTGGCCTGATAAATTTATCAATAAGTGGAACAAACAAGTTCATAAGTAAAATTGCAAACGAAACTACTTCCATTTTAGTTGCTTGTCTTAGGCCTGCTGTCACAAGCCCTAAAACTAAAAAGTAAATAACGTTTCCAAGTTTTGTGTTAGGGGTTGTAGTGTAATCGGTTGCCATAAAAAATGAGCCGAATATTAAACCACCAGACAAAATAGATGGTAAATAGTAGTTAAAGTTAAATCCGTTTAAGCAAACGGTGAAAAGACCGCAACTTGCAATGGTTATAAGGGGTAAACCAATGTTTATAATACCCAAAACGGCTAAATATAAAGCACCTAAAATAAGTGCAATTTTACAAGTTTCACCAATACAACCTGCAACGCCTACACCAAAGAAAAGGTCTAAAGTGCTTGATGGAAGAACACCGTTTTCTAAAATATTTCCTAAAATGGTAGAACCT
>JAGBSS010000104.1 GCA_017631725.1 Clostridia bacterium
TTTTCTGTTTTAAAAACGTTTTTAACGCCATCTATAACGGGCTTTAGGTCTTCTACACTTAATTTTTTTAGCATTTCTTTAAAATCAAAGTTGCTTTCTTCTAATGCCTTATAAACTTGCTCGTATTTTCCACCTGCATATTCGGTAGCCAAAAAAGATAATAAAAATTGTAATATTTCCATTATTACTCCTTAACAATATAGTATATGTTCAGCATAGACTAAAATTGAATAAATTTAAGGAGCAAACTATGCAAGATTTTAATCAGTTTATAGATGGCAATTCGGGTAATAAAAACATTTTCGATATGGTTTCTTCTATTGCATCTAAATACAATGGCAAAAATCAAACGGAACTGCTTGCGGCAATTTACCAAGAAGCAAAACGTGGCAAAAAGAACGGCACTTTAACTAACGAAAATATAGATTCTTTTTGTCAAGTTCTCGCTCCACTTTTAGATGACAAGCAGAAAAAAATGCTTTCAAGGTTAGCAAAGGAACTTAAAAGTATTTAACGGCTTGCAATAACGTTTACTGCGCGACAAAACTCGGCAAGTTCTCTCTCCGTGTTCTGCACGGAAAAAGATGCTCGTGTCAGTCCGTTTTCTTCCGTTTTTAATTTTTTATGTATTAACGGAGCGCAATGAAGACCACTTCTAACTGCCACGTCGAACTCGCCGTTTAATATATCCGCTACCTCTCCGCTTGGAATACCTTGTATGTCGAAAGATACTATTCCGGCGGGGTTTGGGGCGGAGTAAACTTTAACTTTTTTGATTTTTTTAAGTTCCTTTCCTACCCAATCCGTCCACTTGTACAAAATTTCCGCAAAACTTTTTTGGTTGCGTTCCACGTATTTTAAACCTTCGTTAAGGGCGGCAATACTTATTAGGTTTTGCGTTCCACTCTCTAACTTTTCTGGGTAGCAACAAGGTTGTTCTAAATTTAGGCTTTCCGTTCCCGTGCCACCGTAAATTAATGGAGATATTTCCGTTTTGCTATTTAAAATTAGTAGCCCAGACCCCATTATGCCGTAAAGCCCCTTATGACCGGCTAAACAAAGGCAACTTATATTTTCTTTTTCCACGTTTAGTGGAATATGTCCACCTGCTTGCGCCCCATCTACAATAAACGGAACGTTTGTACTTTTTAAAATTTTACCAATTTCAGATATTGGCAAAACGTCGCCCGTGACGTTAGAAAGTGCGTTTACCACGACAAGTTTAACCTTTTCGTTTAGCATAGAAGCAATTTTTTTAGGTAAATCTTTTACGTTATTAGTGTCGGCAATGGCAAGATTTATTTTTCCACGTTGTTTTAGTGAATACAATGGTCTTAAAACAGAATTGTGTTCATAAGCCGTGGTAATAACCGTTCCACCCATTGGGTTTATTCCAAAAATAGCGGTATTTAGCGCTTCGGTGCAGTTTTTAGTAAATATAATTCGCTCTTTTTTTGCACCAAAAAGGGTTGCCGCTCTTTTTCTTGTTTCGTAAATAATTTCTGCACCCGTTAATGCAAGCCTATGCGAACTTCTTGAAGGGTTAGCACATAAATAACGCATAACGTTTTGAGCAGTTTGTAAAACGATAGATGGTTTAAATCCACCGGTGGCGGCATTGTCTAAATAAATCATAAAACTCCTTTAACAAATTATAAAGTAAATTTAATATTATAATGTATACGCTTTATAATTCTATTTTATGGCAACCATTTTTATGCAAAGGAGAAAAGGTGGAATTTATTATTGTTAGTTTTAGGTCCAGAACGGAAACTATGGGGTTTAGTAAATTTTTAAGTGATAGGGGAATAAATAATCAAATAGTGAACACTCCTAAATCTGCAGGGGTGGGGTGTGGGATATCTGTAAAAACATCTATAGACAACTTATTAAAAATAAAAAAAATATTAAGTATAGATAGTGGCAAGACTTTTGCCGGCATTTTTTCTGTAAAAGTTATGGGCGGTAAGCAGTTTACACGCCGTATTTAGCGTTTTTATTAAAACGCTTGCGAGATTTGTCCGCTTGTGGTAAGATAATAAAAGTATGAACAAAAAAACTGCGCAATCTATTATAGAAATCTTGTCGGGCATTTTTACGGACAAGCCTGCTTTAAACTTTTCTTCCGATTACGAGTTGCTTGTTGCAGTTATTCTATCTGCACAATGCACGGATGAAAGGGTTAATAAGGTCACTAAAGAGTTGTTTGTTGAATATAACACTCCGGAAAAAATGCTTGCTTTAAGCGAGCAAGAACTTGGCAAAAAAATTTTTTCTTGTGGGCTTTATAAAAGCAAGGCAAAGCACATTTTAAGTGCTTCTAGCGATATTATTACAAAATTTGGCGGTTTAGTTCCATCTACTTTCGAAGGGCTTATTTCTTTAGCCGGTGTGGGCAGAAAAACTGCAAACGTGGTTTCTTCTGTTGCTTTTTCTAAAAACGCAATAGCAGTTGACACTCACGTTTTTAGGGTTTCTAATAGAATTGGACTTGCAAGTGGTAAAACCCCGTTAGAAGTAGAAAAAGGTTTAATGAAAATTTTAAGTGAAAAAGATTGGTCAAGGGCACATCATTATTTAATTTATTTGGGCAGAAGTTATTGCAAAGCAAAAAATCCAAACTGTATAGATTGCCCAATAAAAGGTCATTGTCAATTTAAAGGTGTAAAATGTTTGTAGACAGAGCGATTATTACAATTAAAGCCGGAGATGGCGGAAACGGAATAACTTCTTTTATTCATTATAAAGGAAAGGTTGCAGGCGGTCCAGACGGGGGCGACGGTGGCAAAGGTGGAGATATAATTTTTGTTGCCGATAAAGATATCAGCGGGCTTGCAGATTATTATTATCAAACAAAATACGTGGCAGAATCTGGTGAAGCAGGTGGCCCAAAAAATTGTTTTGGTAAATCCGGAAACGATTTAGTTTTAAAAGTTCCACTCGGCACGGTTATTAGAGATAAAGAAACGGGCAACGTTATTGCGGATATGTTTAACCACGGACAAACTATTACCGTGTTAGTTGGCGGTGATGGTGGTAAGGGAAACGCAAGGTTTGCAAATGCTCGCCGTCACGCTCCACACTTTTCACAAACGGGTGAAAAAACGGAAACCAAACGGGTTATTTTAGAACTTAAAACCATTGCAGACGTTGGGCTTGTAGGTTTTCCAAACGTTGGTAAATCTACCCTTTTAAGTAAAATTACAAAGGCTCGCCCAAAAATTGCAAACTATCACTTTACAACGCTTTCACCAAACCTTGGCGTTAGCGAGTATTATGGTGAAAACTTTGTAGTTGCAGATATCCCCGGTCTTATAGAAGGGGCATCAGAAGGCGCAGGTCTTGGAATAGAGTTTTTACGCCATATTGAAAGAACGAGAATGCTTGTTCACGTTATAGATATTTCTGGCGTAGAAGGAAGAGACCCATACGAAGATTATAAAAAAATTATGGCGGAATTAAAAAGTTATTCGCCAGCATTAGCAAAGTTAAAGCAAATTATAGTGGCAAACAAATGCGATATTTACGGGGCAGAAGATAAGTTAAAAGAATTTAAAAAGCAACTTAAATATAAACATCCTGTTGTTAAAATGAGTGCTATAACGGGTGAAAACTTAAACGAATTAAAGAAAAAAATAGTAGAAGTTTTAGCAACCGTTCCACCTGTTAAGCCACTTGAGTACGAAGAGTTTAAATATGAAAAACCAGAAAGGCTTTCTTACGAAATATTTAAAGAAGGCGAAACCTTTGTGGTTGTTGGCTCTTTAGTAGAAGTGTTAAAAAGAAACGTTGTTTTATCGGATATGAACTCTTTGGCATACTTACAAAAAGTGTTAAGGGACAGGGGAATTATAGCCGAACTCAGGAAAATGGGTGCAACGGAAAAATCTACCATTATAATTGGTGGAGAAGAATTTGAATTTATTGATTAGGAGATATTATGACAAGTAAACAAAGGGCAAAATTAAGGTCTTTAGCACAAACGGAAGAACCAATAACTCAACTTGGAAAATCGGGGATAACCCCTGCTTTTATAGAAGGGTTATCACTTGCTATTGATAAAAGGGAGTTAATTAAAGTTACCGTTTTAGAAAATTCTGGTTTAGACCCAAAAGAAGCCGGCTTTGAAATTGCTAAAAAATTAAATGCAGAGTGCGTTTGCGTATACGGGAGAAAGGCTGTTTTTTATAGAAAAAGCACACTTAAAAACGCAAGACACATAGAACTTTAAGCCGTTTTAGAAAAGAAATAGTTAATAAAAGAAAAAATTAAAAATATTGTGCCAAAAACCACGTAATAGGTTTTAAAAGTCACAAAACTACTAATGATGAGAAAGAGTGCGCCGAATAAAAAAGTTTTTCGGGCACTTTTTTTAGAAAGAAAAGGCTTTAAACTTTTTCTTTCATTAAAAGTTGTTCTCGGTAGAACGGAAAGGGGCAAAAAGTCTTTTATTTCAGCATAAAGGTCTTCACCGCTTTGAATGTTTATTTTATTTGAGAACCTTTTAGAAAAATCTAAAACTTCTGGGCTAACGTTGTTGCAATATATCGTTGCAGACCAATCTCCTAAAATTCGGTTAAAAGCAAAAACCACTTCGGATTTTTTTAAGCCATCGAAAGAAAAGAAGAAGAAAAGTTTTAATTTCTTGTCTTTTAAGGTAAAATAATTACCTTCTGTTTCTACTTCTAAATATTTGTTAGTAAATGCGGTTTTTAAAATATTAAGACCATCTTTTTTATTTAAAACGCACAAAAACTCGCTAAATCTTTTAGCCTTTAACTTTTCTTTTTTGTTTAATAGGTTCATTTTGGTTTTAGAAAGGTTTCGGTAAATAAAAAAGGTAAAAGCCACTAAAGAAACAAAAATGGCAAGCAAAAGAGCAACAGTTTTTCCAAACGGCTTTAAAAAGCCGAAAAACCCCGTTGCAAAAATTATAATTGAATAAAAACCTGCATCTAAAATAGCGGAAAGCGAAAAAGATTTCATAACTTTAAATTTTATTCCACAATATAAAATTTTTATACTCTTTCTAAATTGATTTTGTTAAAAAAATGTGCAATAATAATAGTATGGAAAAAATAGGAATATTTGGCGGTACTTTTAACCCCGTTCACGTAGAGCACGTAAACATAGTAAAGTCTGCCATTAAGGAACTTAATTTAGATTTGTTATACGTTGTTCCCACTAAAACGCCACCACATAAAGACGTGGTGCCAATTAGTGCAGAGCATAGGTTTAATATGCTTAAATTAGCATTGGAGAACGTAGATAAAGTTTGTGTTTCCGATTTTGAAATTAATTCTACCGATAAAAGTTATTCTTATTTAACCGTTTTACATTTTAGAAAAAAGCACCCAAATGCAAAACTCTATTTAATAATGGGTTTAGATATGCTTGCAGACTTTAAAACGTGGAAAAACCCAAACGTTATTGTAGAAAACGCAACAATTGCCGCATTTAATAGAAAGGGCTTTAAATTAGATTTTGAAAAGGAAAGGCAATTTTTTAAAAACAATTTTAATTCTGATTTTATTTTAAACGAGTATTTTGGGCAAGAAGTTTCTTCTACGGAAATAAGAATAAGTGCAAACCTTAATCTTAAAATCCCTAACGTGGACAAAAAGGTAGAAGAATATATTTACGCTAATCAAATTTATAAAGGCGATTATATTTCGGAGTTTTTAATAAATAATTTGACAAACAAACGCCTTGTCCACACGGTAAACGTGGCAACTGCCGCCGTTACAAAGGCAAGAGAAACGGGCTTAAGTGAAAACAAAATTATTTTAGCGGCACTTTTACACGACTGCGCTAAATATTTAGATTATAAAAACTTTAAAGACTTTACTCTTCCACCATCTGTTCCAGAAAAGGTAGTTCACGCATTTTTAGGGGAACACGTTGCAAGAACGGTTTTAAAAATAGAAGATGAAGAAGTTTTAGATGCAATAAAATATCACACTACGGCAAAACCGAACATTAGCCTTTTAGGAAAGTTAATTTTTGTTGCCGATATGGTAGAAAAAGATAGAAACTATCAAGGTGTAGAAGTTTTAAGGGAACTTTTTAAGGGAGATTTAGAAACCTGCTTTAAAGAGTGCTTAAGAGAAGAAGTTATACATTTAAAAAATAGGGGAGATAATATTTACCCATTAACCTTACAAGCAAACGCCTATTACAACGGGCAAAAAGGAGAATAATATGCAAGAAAAAATAGAAAAAATTTGTAGTATTTTACAAGATGGCAAGGCAGAAGATATCGTTGCAATAAACGTAAAAGAAAAAACTTCCGTTGCAGATTGCTTTATAATTGCAGGCGGTAGGTCAATGACTCATACTAAGGCTTTAGCAGAAAGAGTAGAAGAAGAAATGGAAAAGGTTGGCGTTTTTGCAAAAAGAACGGAAGGCGCAAGAGAAGGCAGATGGGTAGTAATTGACTACGGCGATATTTTAGTTCACTTGTTTAACGATGAATCAAGATTATTTTATCATTTAGAACAACTTTGGGGAGATGATAAAAACACTACAAGGTATTAAGAAGATTTTTTGAAATAAATTTTGTCTATACCCTCGGTATTTATTTCTATTGTGCGTGCTTTTGGTTTAGGTTTTTCTTTTTTTAGTATGGGTTTAGGTTTTTTAGCCTTTAAAAATTTAGAAAAGTATTTTTGCAAAAAGCAAACGTAAAATAGTTTAATTCCCGCAACTAAAAAAAGGCACGAAAGAAAAAATAAAATTATAAAAAATATTCCTAAAAATGCATTTGGGCTTGATAGACTTGCTAAAAATAAATTCATAATTAACCATCCGTTTTTAGATATTATAATCCACTAAAAAGTCCAAAAAATGATAGTATTTATCGTTAAAGGGCAGTTTATAGTGAAAATTTGGAGTGCTATGGCTTTTATGAGAAAAGAAAAAAATTTTAAAAGAGTTAAAAATAAGGGTGAAAAAGAGCCTTTTAATAGTTCTAACGAACAGGAAAATATAGAACGTAGTTTAAGCACGCAAACAAGAAAAAGACAAACGGAGTTTGGCTACGTTATAAAAGAACTTTCTGCTTTAACCGGCAAAAGTGCAGAACAAATTAAAAACGAGTGTTGTTTAAATCAAATTCAGGGCTTTTTATCTAAAACGGCAAAGGTAATAGTTCGTCAAGACGTGACTGATAAAAAAGCAGAAGAAATTTTGCTTATTTCATCTAAATTAAAGGTGGGAGAAGTTATAATTGCCCCCGCGTATCTCGGTGCTGTTAGAAGAATAGTTGATAAAAATAATCTTTTAAATTTAAGAATTACGCTTTTAATTGATTTTCCGTTTGGAGAAAGTTCTTTTAAATCTAAATTAACGGAAATTAAAATTGGAAAAGACGTTGGGGTAGATGGTGTTACCGTTGTAATTTCTAACGCTTTGTTAAAAGATAAAAACAAGAAAGAACTTTTGTGGCAATGTAAAAAGTTTTCTAAAGCGTTTAAGGGAGATTGCTCTTTAGCGGTTTCTGCACAAGACGCTAAAATAGAACAAATTAAAAGAATAGTTTCCGTGGCAGAAAAGGTAAAAGCCAAATCGGTTGTGTTTATGTTTGGCACGGGAGAAGAGAAAGAAATAAAAGAAAAGTTAGAGTTAATTGCTGAAAACAAGGGCAGTTTACCCATAAGTGTTTTAGCAAGCGTTTCTAACGTGGGTGCTTTGCAGGGTTTATTCTCTGTTGGTGTAGATTTCGTTTGTACCCCTTATGCCGATGAAATAGGCAAAGAACTTATAAATAAATTTAAAATAAGTTAGTCGTTGCTTGCTTTTTTGTTAAAAGAGTAGTAAAATAAAGAAAAATATAATTATATAAACGTTCTTTGGGGCGGAGTGCAATTCTCCACCGGCAGTATAGTCTGCGAGCCTTTTGGCTGATTGGGCGCAATTCCCAAACCGACGGTATAGTCCGGATGGTAAAAGAACGGCGTTTTTACGCTTTTTCACGCCCCGAAATCACGGGGCGTTTTTTTAGGAGAAAAATGAAAAAACTTTTCACCACTAAAAGTATAGCAGGCATTGCGGTTTTTTCTGCGTTAGCATTTATTATCTATTTAATTGAAATGCCTATTTTTGCATCTACTCCGGCATCTTTTTTAAAGTTAGATTTATCTAACGTGTTTGTTATGCTTGCAGGTTTTATGTACGGGCCAATTGGTGCAATTATAGTCACGGTGGTTAAAGAAAGCATTCACATTGCAGTTGGAACAACGGGAGGCGTTGGCGAACTTGCAAATATTATAATTACCACGGCTTACGTTGTTCTCCCTTCTATCGTATACCTAAAAAGAAAGGGTTTTAAAACGGTTGTTACTACTTTAATTTGTGCCTGTGTTATTCAGGTTATAATATCTGTAATAGTAAACAGATTTATAAATTTCCCATTTTTTATGGGTAGTGTTCCTTTTGTCCCAAACGAGGCAAGTGAAAGTGCATTTAAAGAGCTTTACGGTTATATTATTGCCTTCAATGCAATAAAAAGTGTGGCAATATCCGGTATAACAATTTTAGTTTATAAAAAAGTATCTTTAATATTTAAAAAAATCAATTTGCAAAACTGATAATAAGGTTGTATAATAGGTTTATGGAAAAAATTTCTTGTTCGGAAAAACAGACCTTTGACGTTGCTTTTGAATATGCAAAAACTTTAGTTAAGGGAGACGTTGTAATTTTAGAAGGCGATTTAGGTGCAGGTAAAACGGCATTTACAAAAGGTATTGCCGGTTACTTTAATTTATCTGGAGTTACAAGTCCAACTTACGCTTATTTAAACGTTTACGGCAATTTTATTTATCATTACGATTGTTATCGTTTATCTTCGGGGGAAGAAGCCGAACTTTTAGGATTAACAGATTATCTTAACAAGGATAACGTTTGTATAATAGAGTGGGCGGAAAATATTAAAGACGTTTTGCCTAAAAATTGTAAAAAGGTTACAATAGAAAAAATATCTGATACGGAGCGAAAAATTATTTTATGAAATATCTTGCTGTAGACACGGCAAACACGGGGCTTACCGTTATAATAAAAAATGGCGAACAAACCTTTTTTAAAAGGGACGATGGGTGTGGAACGCAACACTCCGTTAAATTAATGCCAATTATAGAAGAACTTTTGATAGAAAGTGGCTTAAACTTATCAGAATTAGACTTTTTAGTTGCCGTTACAGGGGCAGGTTCTTTTACAGGAATTAGAATTGGTGTTTCTACAATATCTGCACTATCTTTAAGTTTAAATAAACCTGTTTTAGCAGTAACTTCTTTCGATACAATGGCGTATACTGAAAAAGGCGGTTCAGTTTTAGCCTTAATAGACGCAAAACACGGAAGTTTTTATGCTTGTGGCTATAAAGATAACAAGGTGGTTATACCCCCAAGTTATATTTCTTTAGAGCAGGTTAAAGAACTTGAAACCGATTATACCTTTCTTTCAATTGAGAATACAGAAGGGGTTAATTCTAAAAAGGTTGATGCAGTTTTAGGCTTAATTAACGCAATAGAATTTAAAAAGCAAGAAATCACATACGATTTAAGTGCAATCTCTCCAGTATACGTAAGAAAAAGTCAGGCGGAAGAAGGCAGATGATTGTAGAACTTTTTTCTCATAACGTTGATAGCATTTTAGAAATTTACGCATCTGACTTTAAAGATGGGTGGAATAGAGGGCAACTTTTATCTGCATTTTCAAGCGGTAGATTTGTTTCTTTTGCCGTTAAAAAAAACGATAAAATAGTTTCCGTTATTACTTGTTCAGTTAGTTTCGAAGAAGCAGATTTAGAAGGCATAGTCACCTTAAAAGAACACAAAAATAAAGGGTACGCAAAAGCCTTAATTGAACATTTAATTGCTTTTTTAAAAGAAAAAAAGGTTGAAAAACTTTTTTTGGAAGTAAGGGAAGGCAATTTAAGTGCTATAAACTTATATAAAAAAGTTGGGTTTAACCAAATAAGTATTAGAAAAAAATATTATCAAAACGGCGAAAACGCTTTAATTATGGTAAAGGAGATTTAATATTAATAATTTAAACCTTTACACTAAAGAGAAAAAGCCACTTGTCTTTTTACACGGCTATTTATCTTGTAAAGAGAGTTTTATTTATCAATATTCTTATTTTAAAAATAATTTTAACGTTATAGCCTTTGATTTAGTGGGGTTTGGCGATAATAAAAAAATGCCTTATCCGTTTAGTTTAAGCGATTACGTTAATTACGTAAAAGATAGATTAGACAAAATGGGTGTAAAGAAGCCGTGCGTTATTGCTCATTCTTTCGGGGCAAGAATTGCCGTTAAATTAGCCGGAAGCCATCCAGATTTTTTTGATAAAATTGTTTTAGTTGGGGCGGCGGGGCTAAAACCCAGATTTAGCATAAAAAGGCGTGCAAAAAGGTTAACCTTTAAAATTTTAAAACTATTTGTAAAAAGGGAAAGGCTTAAAAGGTTTTATTCTAAAGACTATTTAAGTTTATCCCCCGTAATGAGAGAAAGTTTTAAAAAAATAATTAGTGAAGATTTATCTTCAAGTGCTAAAAAAGTTGCAAACAAAACTTTAATAGTTGTTGGGGATAGAGATAAAGAAACGCCTGTTTATATGGCGAAAAGATACTATAAATTAATAAAAAATAGCACCCTTTTGGTTTTTAAAGGGGCAGGGCATTTTGCTTTTATTGACATGCCCGACAAATTTAACAGGGAGGCAAAAGAGTTTTTACTCTAATATTTATGTTACCGACAAACGCACAATATTTTAGTGAACTTTTAAGTAAAAACCAAATATCCATTTATTTTATAATTGCCGTATTAAACGCTGCGTTAATTTTTATGGCATCTTTTAAATTTTTGCTTTCCATACAACAAAGCGGATATAAAACGAGAAGATATTTTAAATGGTTAAACAGTCGTGAAACGCCTTATCGTAGCAGGCTTATGCTTTTAACCTTAATGGGCTTTTTGTTCTCGCTTGTACTATCAACTTGTTTTGCACCAATTTTCGGTGGGCAAATTAGTTCTTACGTTGGGTTTGTTTCTTATATTTTATTTACCATAGTTTATATTAATACAGAAGCAAGTGTAAACGTAAAAATTCCTTTAAAAAAGACAAAAAGAATGGTTCGCTTGTCTATAACCTACGTTATAGTGTTAATTGCTATAACATTTGGGTTGGTGGTTTTAGTTAACTATATAACCTTTGTAATTGGCGATAGAATGACGGCTATTTTAAGATATTCTTTGCTTTGCGCTTGCCCTGTTTTAATTCCGTATCTACTTCTTATTGCACATATTATAAACCTTCCTATAGAAAAGGCAATTGCAAGGTATTACGTAAATAAAGCAAAGGAAAAACTTGCTAAATTAGACGTTAAAAGAATTGCAATTACAGGCAGTTTTGGTAAAACTACCGTTAAAGAAATTTTAACCACTATTTTATCTCAAAAATATAGGGTTTTACAAACTCCAGAATCTTACAATACACCTATGGGCATTGCCGTTACGGTAAAAGGTTTAGATAGCACTCACGATATATTTTTGGCAGAAATGGGTGCAAGGGCAAAGGGTGATATAAAAACTCTTTGTAAAATGGTAAAGCCGGATTTTGGTATTTTAACAGGTGTAAACACTCAACACTTAGAAACCTTTGCCACCATAGAAAACATTAAAAACACAAAATACGAACTTTTTGATTATTTAGAAGAAAAAGGTGGCGTTGGTATATTTTCCGTTGATAATGAAAATTCTAAAGAACTATCTAACAAGTTTAAAGGCGAAAAGATATGTGCGGGTTTATGCGGAGAAGATGCCTTTGCGACAGACGTGAAAATCAGTTCTATTGGTACGGAATTTATGCTAAACGTAAAAGGGGAAGAACCCGTTTTATGCCACACGGTACTTTTGGGTAAACATAACATATCTAACATTTGTTTGGCGGCGGCAATGGCTAAAAAAATAGGTATGTCCGCTAAAGAAATATCTGTTGGAATAAATAGAATTAAAAGTATAGGTCATAGGTTAGAACTTATGCCCAATAATAAAAATATAGTAATTATAGATGATAGTTATAATGCAAATGTAGATGGGGTTTATGCCGCTATGGACGTTTTAGATACGTTTAGTGGTAGAAAAATTGTTTTAACACCGGGTCTTGTAGAACTTGGCAAAATGGAAGACGTTGCCAACCTTGAAATGGGAAAAGTTTTAGCAGAGCACGCTGACAAGGTGATTATTATAGGTAAACATAATGCAGTTATGCTTATAAACGGACTTATAGAAGGCGGAATGCCAAGGGAAAACATAATTTTTGCTAAAAACCTTAAAAAGGGAAATCAGGCACTAAACGAAATTTTAAAAGAAGGAGACGTGGTTCTTTTTGAGAACGACCTTCCAGATAACTACAACTAAAAATTAAAAAGCAAGAGAAACACCAAAGCAAACAAATTTTTGCGGAGGTGTTTTTTTATGAAGAACGTTGCTGTATTTTTTGGTGGAGAGTCTGTTGAACACGACGTTTCCATTTTAACGGGCGTGTTAACTGTTAACGCGCTAAAACAAACGGAATATAATCCCGTGCCAATTTACATATCTAAAGATGGAATTTTTTACACGGGGGAAAGTTTATTTGAAACGGAAAGTTTTAAAGGTTTAAATTACAAAAAACTTAAAAGAATTGCCTTTGTTTCTCCAACTCCCGTTTTATATTATTGTAAAGGTAAAAAACTATTGCCATTATATACCATTTCAGCCGCAATAAACTGCACGCACGGTGGAATTGGAGAAAACGGAGCGCTTGCAGGGTTTTTAAAGTTTTTTAATATTCCACTTGCTTCTCCAAGTGTGCTTGGCTCTGCCGTTTGTATGAGTAAAAGTTTTACAAAGGTGGTTTTAAAAGGGCTTAACGTTAATTGTTTGCCTTATAAGATTATAGAAAACGTTGGGCAACTACAAGAAACAGATTTTAAATTCCCTGTAATTGTAAAGCCAGATAGTTTAGGCTCAAGCATAGGCATAGAAAAAGCGGAAAATTTAGAAAAATTAAAAAATGCCACTTTTAATGCCTTAAGGTATGATAACGTGTGCTTAATAGAGCCGTGTTTAGAAAATTTTACCGAAATAAATTGTGCGGCAGTTTGTGTTGATAACGAAATTATCGTATCCGAGTGTGAAAGACCAATTTCTAAAACGGGTGTGTTAGATTTCACAGATAAATACCTTGTGGGGGAAAGGGAGTACCCTGCAAGAATTTCCAAAAGATTAAGTCAAAAAATAAAAAATCTAACCAAAAAATTATATTCTAAACTTTCTTTGCGTGGAATTATAAGGGTAGATTATTTAATAAGTGAAAACGGCGAAATATTCGTTAATGAAATTAACACCACTCCCGGCTCGCTTGCATATTATTTGTTTTCGGATAGTTTAAAAGACTTTTCTAAAATTTTAGTATGTATAGTTAAGCAGGCAGAAGCAGAGTTAAGTGCTGAAAAAACTCTGATAAAAAAATATTCTTGTTCAATTTTAAATTGTGGTGGCACGAAGGGGGCAAAACACTTGTAAAAGCAGATAAATTGTGGTAGAATATGCCCAAGGAGATACTTATGGAAAAAATTAAAATGTTAACGCCACTCGTTGAGATGGATGGCGATGAAATGACCAGAATTTTATGGAAATGGATTAAAGAAATTTTAATAGAGCCTTACGTAGATTTGAAAACCGAATACTACGATTTAGGTTTGGAAAATCGTGATAAAACAAACGATAAGGTAACGGTAGATTCTGCGAATGCAACCCTTAAATACGGCGTTGCAGTTAAGTGTGCTACAATAACGCCAAACAATCAAAGAATGACCGAATATAATTTAAAAGAAATGTGGAAAAGTCCTAACGGCACAATTAGGGCAATTTTAGATGGCACGGTGTTTAGAGCGCCAATTTTAGTAAACGGCATAACACCATATATTCCCACTTGGAAAAACCCAATTGTAATTGCTCGTCACGCTTATGGAGACGTGTATAAGGCAGTAGACGGTTTTACTAAAGGCGGAAAGGCAGAACTTGTATTTACCGATGAAAACGGGCAAGAAGTTAGGAAAATCGTTCACGATTTTAATGGAGAAGGGGTAGTAATGGCAATGCATAACACCGATAAAAGCATTGCAAGTTTTGCTCGTTCTTGCTTTAACTATGCTTTGTCAGTAAACTTACCACTTTGGTTTTCTACAAAAGATACCATTAGCAAAATTTACGATGGTAGGTTTAAAAAGATTTTTGCCGACATTTACGAAAACGAATATAAAGAAAAGTTTGAAAAAGCCGGCATAGAATATATGTACACTTTAATTGATGACGTTGTTGCAAGAATTATTCGTTCCAATGGCGGAATAGTTTGGGCCTGCAAAAACTACGATGGCGACGTTATGAGTGATATGCTTGCAACGGCATACGGCTCGCTTGCAATGATGACAAGCGTTTTAGTTTCTCCAACCGGCGTTTACGAATACGAAGCAGCTCACGGCACGGTTACAAGGCACTATTACAAATATTTAAAGGGCGAACCAACTTCTACAAACTCTGTAGCAACTATTTTTGCTTGGACGGGGGCGCTTAAAAAACGTGGCGAATTAGATAATTTACCAGACCTTATAGCCTTTGCAGAAAGGTTAGAAAAAGCAACTCTTTCTACTATAGAAAATGGCTATATGACAGGCGACCTTGCCGCAATATTTAAAAAAGACGGCATAACCCCTGTAAAACTTGGCTCTAAAGAATTTTTACAAAAAATTGCAGAAAATTTATAATATAAAAAACAAAATTAAACTCGGCTTTTTGCAAGCCGAGTTTTTTTATAAATAATATTGAAAATAATTTTAAAGTGTGATATACTAATTTGGCGAAACAAACTAAATAATAAAAATTAAGCATATCTAGGGGAATAAAAATTCTCTATTTTGTTGACACTCTAATTAAACCCATTTTGTAAAATGCGGATTCCGTAATTAGAGTGCTTAGGGTATACTTAAATGCTTTAGTTTGTTTCGCGACAGCGGGATTCGTGTTTAGGTGCGCTAATTCCGATTGGCGCACTTTTTATTTTTGGGTAGTTTGCAAGGGGTCTTTAAATGAAAGAAAAAATTATAGACAACATTTACGTTAGTTATAAAGATGTGGAAAGCCAACTAAACCATTATAAAAAGCAATTTAAAAATAAGACAATTTTATGTAATTGCGACAACCTTTTAAAAAGTAAAATTTTTAAATATTTTGCGTTGAATTTTAATATACTAGGTTTGAAAAAACTTATTTTAATAAGTTGCGATAGTAATTTTTGCGAGCAGAATTCCGTTTTAATTGACAGAGAAGGACTATCTTTTTGGCAATATAAGGCTTTTAAAATAGAAATAATTAAAGGCTTAAATGGAAAAAGTTTAAATTTGCAGTATTTACAACGTTTATTAACAGATGGAAATAATAAAATAGAACCTTTAATGGGAAATGGTGATTTTTTTAGCTACGAGTGTGTAAGTTTTATAGAACAAGCAGATTTAATAGTAAATCTGCCCCCATTGTCACTGCTATCAGAGTATCTTTCTTTTTTTGTGGCACATAATAAAAAATTTTTTGCGTTCGGTAAATTAAGCAAAGTTACAGATGACAAAATTGCTAATCTTTTAAAGAATAATAAGGTATGGGTTTGTAATAATTTTTTATCACATATTAAAGAGAGGGATGATAAGATAAAAGGTGTTTATCTGTTTACAAATATTTAGATTATAAAAAATAAAAAAGAACTTGTTTTAGTGCGTCAGCAATAATCCCTATTACTGACGCACTAGTTATATTTGCCTTTTCAAACAAGTTATATTGCTATTGCAGTGTTATTTTGCCATCGCAAAATTTTATTCGCCATTGGCGAGTTAAAGGTAAATATAACGCAACACCTTGCCTATAACTTTTAGCCACAAGGGTAAAAATACCACTAATTTTATATTGATTTTTGTGGATAAGAAAAGCACACTACGTTTCACTTTTAGTGAAGAATAGTGTGCTATACTTTTGTTATGGATAAAAAATCCCTACGGGCCACGGCTTGACCAAGTTCTTTTTCTTAAATTATTGCTGTTATAAGGTTTTTAATAAACAGAGCAAAAAGAATTATTGCACCTGCCCATTTTGCTTTTGTTTCTAAGGCTTTGCCAATTGCTTTCCCCAATAACACCCCTACAAGACAAATAGAAAAGGTGACGATACCAATTATAAGGCAGGCAAAAAACGGGTGGGGTAAATTAATTGTTGCAAAGGTCACGCCAATTAAAAGAGCATCTATGCTTGTTGCAACTGCTTGAACAAATAAAAACCAAAATGTAAACTTTTTGGGTTTGTTTTCGCAAACAACTTTGCCATCTGATGTTTTTTTGCAATCTTTAACATTATCTATGGCAATTTTAAGTGCCAAAATTAAAAATACCGCCGCCGTTAAATAATCTGCCACGTTAGATAAAAATCCCACGAAAAGTGAGCCAACGTAAAAGCCGATAACGGGCATTAAAAATTGGAAAAAGGCAAATGATAGTGGCATTGACCAAATGATTTTTTTATTAAGTTGATTTTTAAACGTGGTGCAGTTTGCTATAGAAATTGCAAAGGCATCCATAGAAAGCCCTGCGCCAACGCCTAAAAAATAAAAAAATTGAGAAACCGTCATATTAATAACAACTATACAAAATTATATTGCAAAA
>JAGBSS010000007.1 GCA_017631725.1 Clostridia bacterium
AACGTTTTTAAAACAGAAAACCCACAGAATAATTTCCGTGGGTTAACACCTATAAATAATATTGCCGATGAAAAAATAATTGAAAAATTAAACGAGTATTTATCTTTAACCTAAAAGTTCTATGGCTCTTAATATACCCTTATTTTCTTCTACCGTGTTGCTTTCTGTGGTAGAAATGCCCTTCCCGTGAATACAGGTGATTTTGTCTGGCCAATACATGTAATCACTTGTCATTGTCACGGCTTCACCTGAAATAGGGTTGTAATAAGTTGTTTGGGCAATACCCTTTCCATAAGTGGTGGTTTTGCCCCCCGTTTTTTCTATTACTAAAAAGTCTTTACTAAACCTGTGCCCGTAATGTAAAAGCGTGCCTATTAAACACTCGGTTGCACTTGCAGAATTTCCGTTTGCAACAACGGAAATTTGTTGTATATTATTAAAAAATTCTTGCGATAATGCGTTATAGGTAGATAAATTACCATTTTTATCTATAGAATACGCAACAGGGAAAGCGCCCGAACCTTTGGCATCTGTTATAAAACAACAAACCTTTGTCAAAACGGAAAGCAATCCGCCACCGTTATTTCTAACGTCTAAAATAAGTTTGGTTCTATTGCGCAATTTCATATATTCTAATGCACTTTTAAATTGGCTTGCAGCATTGCCTTCAAAATTTTTAAAGGTTATAATAGCCGTGTCAGAACTTAAACGGCTATCCCCATTTAAGATTTCTTCTCCCTTTGGAGTTTCTTTTCCTAAAGATGCAAACCTATATTCCCTTTCGCTATCAACGTATTTAACGTAAGATGCGACAAAAACTTGTCTTTTTAAAACAAAACTTAACTCGGAATTTTCCCCTTCTCTATCAATGTGTAATATAAACTCGGTATCGTTTAAAACCTTGTTCAATTCTTTTTTAAAATGATCGTAGTTTTCAATAACCGCCTTTTCTCCGTTATAAGTTAGGCCTGTTATAAGATCTCCTGATTTAATGCCTGCCCTTTCCGCAGGAGAGTTAAAAGTTACACTAAAAACCCTTGCAGTTGTTTCCGTTTTTAAAAACCCAAGACCAATTCCGTATCTGTTGCCGTTTCTAGTTGCAACTTCATCTTTATACTCTTCAGAAGTGTAATAGGTAGAATAATCGTCTAAAAGACCTTCTGCTATGGCTTTTGAATAATCTTCTGCCGTAAAGGTTTTATATTCCCCTGTTTCTTCATCGAAATAGCAATAGTTAGATTCTATTAGGTTTATAATCCAAGAAAGTGAACGCGCAGTTTTAGATTCTTGAAAATATCTAACAAAAAAACCCGATAAAAAGGAAATAACTACAACTAAAACCATAGTTATAGCCGTTAAAGCCTTTTGCGTTTTTTTGCTTAAAGATTTAAATGCTTTCACCCTCTATCTCCTTTTTTAAAAAGCCTAAAATTGAACTAAACACAACCGAGTGACTAAAAATTCTTAAGTTTAAGCCTGTTAAACTTTCAATTTTATTAAGCCTATATGAAAGTGTGTTTCTATGTATAAACATTACCCTTGCCGTTTCGCAAGCGTTTAAATTGCATTTTATAAACGTTTCAGAAGTTTTTAATAGTTCGCTATTAGAAATAAGTTTTTGTATTTTTTCAGCCTTTAAAGTTGGGAAAATTTTAGCAACTTTTTCATATCCCATATCGTTTAAAAGCACGTTTAAAGAAAATTCTTCTGCTAAATAAACGCCACCATCTTTTAACTTATTATCGCAATTTTTTTCCGCCTTTAAAATAAAAGAATAACTTTCTCTTGCGTTTAAAACACTATCTACGCTTTTCCCAATTAAGGCGCTAAATTCTACACCCGTTTCTTCATAACAAAATTGCTTTAAAAGTTCGGTAAATTCTTTAATTGACTTATATGCAGAAAAGGTTTTATCTTTAAACTTAAATAAAAGTATAGAGTTTTGGTCAATGGCAACGGCTTTATCAACTTCTCCAACCAAAAATTGAGAAATTGCTTCTAAAAGATCTAAAACACGCTTTTCGGTGCGAATATAAATGAGAGTGCAGGATAATTTTTCCACACCAAAAAACCTTGCCCTTTCTTCTTTTTCTAAATTTTTAGATAAAGCACAAGAAAGGTAAAATTTCTCTCTTTCACTTCTTTCAGTTTTTAGCCTTAACTTTTCCATAACTACCTTAATAAAAATAATATATACCTATTATATACTATTTTCTTTATTTTTCAACACTTTTTGCTTGAAAAATATAAAACGGCCCGTTTTCACGGGCCGTTAATCAATCGGGCTTAAAATTAATCTTTTAGTTATTTTATAATTTTTGATTTTAATTCGGAAAATTCTTTTTCGTTTATTATTTGTTGGTCAAATAATTTTTTCCACGTTTTAAGTTCTTCAATAGAAGAAACGGTTTCAGTGTCGTTCTTTAATGTTTTAGATTTAATTTCGGAAAATTCTTCTTCAGTTAATAGACCATCTGCTTCAAGTTGTTTTGCTTCTTTTAAAATAGTAATAACTTCAGTTTGTTCTCGTTTAGCCCTTCTGTAGCCAAAGAAACTGAGCACGCTAGAAATAAGTTTTATTAATGCGATTATTGAATAAATAGCAAAACCAACACCTAAAAGCATTATGTCTGCTCCTTCAAAGAAATAATCCATAAATCCTGTAATTAAGGCAAAACCAAGTGCTGCAGTTATACCACATAAAGCAAAACCAACGTTTTTTACTACGTTGTTTTTTGCAAATATAAATGATGAACAAAGCACCGGCAATACTATTATATATATTGGTAAAGAGAAAACTGCTGCGCCTACTAATATTAAGCCAATTATTGTTGTTACAAGTGCCACAATACTAAAAAAACCATAAACTTTATTTTTCATTTTGTCTCCTTTCAAAGCCCGATATAGCCCCTTGGGGCTAATTTAACATAATTATACTACCTTGGTGCTAAAATGTCAATAATATTTTGGGGTAACTAAAATGAACGTTATAGTAGCAGAAAGAATTAAAGAGTTAATGAAGGAGCAAGGATTAAACCAAGTGGCACTTGCAAATAAAATTGGTTTAAAGCAAAACACCATAAGTGCGTGGCTACTTAAAAAGAAAGAGCCAAGCATAAATTCTTTATGGCTTTTAGCCGATTATTTCGAAGTGGATATCGATTACTTAGTTGGCAGAAAAGATTATTAAATTTAAACAACAAAAAAAGAAGTAGGTTGTCCTACTTCTTTTATTTTGTTTTAGAAATTATTTGCTTTTTTTCCTTTTCTTTTTTGCTTCTTGTTGAGCTTTTAAGATAAGCATTTGTTCTCTTGCTTCTTTTTGAGCAATTGCTTTTTGTTGAAGATCGTAAAGTTCTGCCTTTTGAGCTTCGTCTTTAGCCAAAATAGTAACTTCGGTTTCTTTGTCGAAAATGTGGCAGTGCATTACGTCTAAAGCGATGGTTGCTTCTGCATTTGCTTTGGTAGAAGAACGAGCGTCTACTTTTGCAACTAAATCTGCAACTGCATCTAAGAAGCTACCGCCTTCTTCAACTTGGTCTTTCTTGGTTTTGCAGTATAAAATGGTTTCTGAACCAAGTGCTTCAATAACGTCTACGTCTACAACTATGTTTTGAGCGCCTTCCCATTCAACCCATTCTTTTTCGTCGTGAATATCTTCTGGACGAATACCAAAAATAACTTCTTTGCCGGTATTTAAATAATCTTCTAAATTATAAATTAAAGCAGATTTTGCTTTTGGTAAGCAAACTTTGTTTTTACCAAATTCTACACAAACCTTGCTTGGTGTTCCGGTTAAGGTTGCACTAAAAAAGTTCATTTGTGGAGTTCCGATAAAGCCTGCTACGAATGCGTTTACAGGGTGATCGTATAAGTTCATTGGGGTATCAACTTGTTGCATAAATCCGTCTTTCATAACAACGATTCTTGTACCCATGGTCATAGCTTCTACTTGGTCGTGAGTAACGTAAATAAAGGTTGTTGCTAAACGGTTATGAAGTTTGGTTATTTCGGTTCTC
The DNA here is from genome assembly GCA_017631725.1 of Clostridia bacterium. Lineage (GTDB taxonomy): Bacteria > Bacillota > Clostridia > Christensenellales > Borkfalkiaceae > UBA1259. Next base: position 4,020 of record JAGBSS010000007.1, read on the forward strand.
ATTTGAGAACGAAGTTTTGCATCCAAGTTAGATAATGGTTCGTCAAGTAAGAATACTTTTGGTTCACGAACGATTGCACGACCTAAAGCAACACGTTGACGTTGACCACCAGATAACGCCTTTGGTTTTCTGGTTAAGTACATATCAATACCTAAAATTGCAGCCGCTTCTCTAACCCTTCTGTCAATTTCTTCTTTAGGCATTTTTCTGAGTTTTAAACCGAATGCCATGTTATCATAAACAGTCATGTGTGGATAAAGTGCATAGTTTTGGAAAACCATTGCTATATCTCTATCCTTTGGAACGGTGTTGTTCATATAAACGCCGTCAATGTAAAGTTCGCCATCGCTAATTTCTTCTAAACCTGCGATCATACGAAGAGTGGTAGATTTACCGCAACCAGATGGACCTACGAATACGATAAACTCTTTATCTTCAATATCAAGAGTAAAGTCGGAAACTGCGGTAACACCAGATGGATAAACTTTGTAAATGTTTTTTAAGTTTAAACTGGACATAATTGCCTCCGTAAATTTATTTTCTATTGTATTATACACGTTATACACCCAAAAAACAATGGGCATATTGCACAAAAAAATTAGTCTAATTCATCTAACGTCAAACTATATGCGGGAACGAATTTTTCCATAAAATAGGCAACCTCTTTAGAATCTATACCCTTAAGTTCTTTTTCTATAGCAGTTTTTGCCTTTTTAAATTCGCTATTGCCAAGTTTTGTTTCTTCTACACATTTTAAATATGCACTTAACCTGTCCGCCCATTTAACAAGCTTATATTCGTAAGAATTTTCATCCGGTAATATATATTGTTTATAATCTTCTTTAAGTTCGCTTGGCAACATATTTAAAATTCTTTCGCAAGCATTTTTTTCAAGGTCTTTATATGCGGCTTTTATTTCTGGGTTAAAATATTTAATTGGGGTAGGAAGGTCGCCCGTTATAACTTCTCCAACTTCGTGATATTGCGCTAAAAGAACGCACGCCTTTTCGTTTACGTTGCCGTTAAACACTTTATTGTTAATTAAGGCAAGTGCGTGGGCAATTACTGCAACTTGCTGTGTATGTTCCATTATATTTTCTTCTTTAGTGGAACGCATTAAAGACCAACGCTTTATATATTTCATTCTGTTTATATAAGCAAAAAACTTAAACATAGTTTTCCCCTTTTTTTATTTTTTTTAATTTTATCACAAAAATTTACTTGACGCAAGCCTGATAAGGTGCTATTATAAAGAAAATTGAATAAGCACTATGGGTGCCGCAAGGCTGAGATTACACCATTGAATCCGCAAGGTAATGCTTGAAGGAAACAGTTCTATTATTACGCAATTAAAGCACCCAAAATTTTCGGGTGCTTTTTTCGTAAGGAGATTTATGAACTATGTTGCTTTTGTTTTAGGACTTTTTGGCTTATGTTTAGGCTATGGGCTTACCATCACTTTTGTTTCTAAAAATAGACCCGTGCCAAAAGCCTTACACGTTATATTTTTAACGGCTATTATAGGATATACCATCACACTTTTGGTTTTGTTGCCCGCATCTAAATCTAAATACGAGCCACTTTCTAAAGTAGGAATGTACTTAACAACCTTTATCTTTGTTGGAGTGCTTGCGGTTTTAACTATTGTTTTTGGCAAAAAGAAATCTTTGGCAAACCCCACAAAATCACTTGCTTTTGCCGGCGTTTCTATAGCACTTGCCTTTGCCCTTTCTTACGTTAAACTTTTTTCCCTTCCACAAGGGGGCTCGGTAACGCTTGCAAGTATGTTGCCTATAATTATATATTCTTATATATTCGGCGCAAAAAAGGGTATTATGTGTGGCATTATTTACGGGGCATTACAATTTATTCAAAGCCCACAAGTTTACCAACCAATGCAAATACTTGTCGATTACCCCATTGCATTTGGAAGTTTGGGTATCGCAGGTATCGTTAGAGAATTTAAAAGTGTAAAATCCCCTGTTGTAAAATTTATTTTAGGTGGAATTTTTGCAGGCGTTGCAAGATATATCTCCCACTTTATAAGCGGATATTTCGTATTCTCAAGTTGGGCAATGCCGGGCTACTCTGCACTTACTTGGTCGCTTGTATATAACCTTTACGTTTTTGTAGACGTGGCAATTTGTATTGTAGCGGGCTCTATTGCGTTTAGTTATAAAGGACTTCCTAAACTTTTTGATAAACTAAATCCAGAAGAATAATTGTTGAAACTATTAAAAAACCACCGATTTTTTGGTGGTTTTTTATTTTTTAGCCCTAAAAATTCAAAAAGCAATAAACGTTGTTTATTGCTTCCTGAATAATATATGATAAGGGGGAAAATGATGAGTAAATTAAAAGGTTTTTAAGACCATACAAATAATACATTATTCGACGTTTTTTTGCAAGCATTTTAATAGGGTTTTTTAAAATTTTTTAAAAAACTTTTTTTATCCTTAAAAAGCATAAATTTTTTTCTTTTAATCCTTTTAAAGGCAACAAAAAACCCAACCTTTCGGTTGGGCTTTTATAATTTTAATAATTATTCACCTTTAAATGGCAATAAGTCAACTATTCTTGCACGTTTAATAGCTTTTGCTAAAACCCTTTGATGTTTAGCGCAAACACCTGTCATACGGCGTGGGAGAATTTTGCCCCCTTCTGTAATGTATTTCTTTAAAGTGTTAACGTCTTTATAGTCAATGGTTTCAACTTTGCCTTGACAGAAAGCACAAACCTTTCTTCTTGGTGCACGTTTGAAAAACTTTTTACCTTCTTTTTGTGGAACTTGTGCAGCAGCTTCTTCTTGAACTGCTACGTTCATATTTTCTTCCATTTTTTTACTCCTTAAATTTTAGATTACTTAAAATGGTAATCCGTTGTCGTCTATCGGTTCTAATTCTATTTTAGGTCTTTGAGCCGATACGGTAGCTGTATCACCATCATCTGCTTGGCTGTTTTTAGGTGTTAAAAACTCTACTTCGCTTGCGATAATATCGGTGACGTTTCTTTTAATTCCATCTTTGTCTTCGTAAGAGCGAGTTTGAAGAGAACCAACAACTGCAACTTTGTTGCCTTTCTTTAAATATTTTCCACAGTTTTCTGCCCTACCACGCCATACGGTAATATTAAAGAAATCTGCTTCTCTATTACCTTCGTTGTTTGCATAGTCACGGGAAACGGCTATGGAAAACCTACATACAGCAATACCACTTGGGGTTTCGCTTAATTCTGGATCTCTTGTTAAGTTACCTACTAAAATAACTTTGTTCATATTTTACCGCCTTATCTTTTTGTAATTAATCTTCTAACAATGCCGTCTATAATACCAGCAACACGTTTTAATTCTACAACTAACGTTTTTTCTGCTTCAAAAGACATTAAAACGTAATAGCCTTCGTTCTTGTAATTGATAGGATATTGTAATTTTTTCATACCCCAACGGTCTACGTTTTCTACAACACCACCGTTTTCTGTTACAAGCGCTTCGAATTTTTTGATGATTGCTTCTCTAGCTTCTTCTGCTAAATCACAATCGAGAACGTATAGCATCTCGTACTTTGTCATAATTTTTACCTCCTGGACATATTCGGCTTGCATTTAGGCAAGCAAGGTTTATGCGACAATTCGCTATTTTATAATATCAAAACCCTTTTGGTTTGTCAATTATTTTTTAACGTTTATATAAATTATATAGGTTTTATATCTTTTATGAAAGAGTTCCAAGCAACCTTTCTATCTCTGTCATAAATTCGTTAAGTGTTAAATTATACCAATTTTTAGTTTCAAATATATCTCTATGCGATAAAACACCCGTGTCTTCAAGCATACGTATAGTTGCAGCTTCCATATGCCCAACGGCGTCTTTAAAGCCACTTAAATCGCTTATTTTTATTTCTCTATGAATCCATTTTAATGCGTGCCCATTTTCGCTAAAATTACTTGCCCCATTAGTACTATTTTCAAACTCGTAAAGGAAATAAATCATAGCGTTTTCTTGTACGTAATAATCTCCATCTAAAAGATAAACTTTATAGCCTATTTCATCTCTTATAGAATTATCCGTGCTATCAAAAGTTGACTTATACGCATCTTTTAAGTAAAAATCGCCATCAATAGATTGATAATAAACCTGTGTACACCTTGCCTTCGTCGTGCCAAAACACGTTCCTTCATCTGGGTACACTTCTAAAAAGGTTAATTCATCTATTCTTTGTGCGCAGTTACCTAACGTTACAGGGTTATCTGTGTCTTCTAAAAGTTTATCTAAAATTTTATTTCCCGTAGAGCCGTTTTAGTCTACTTCTATAACGCTTGATAACCTTATATCGTTTTGATTAAAGCTTAAAAGGTCTTCTAACGTTATTTCTTCATAATTGTTTGCAGGCGTTGCATCTAATATAATTTTGTATATTCTCTCATTTTCTTGGTAAGGTAAAACGCTTGTTAATTTAATATTTTCGTGGTTGAATTTAGAAAGTTTGTCTACTGTTAAGTCCTTGTAGTTTGGAGTAGACGTTGCATCACATAAAATTTGGTATATGTCTTTGTTGTCTATATCTCCATCTGCTTTACTTATAACGCCATCTTCGTTTAAATCTTTTTCATATGGCAATATATATGTCAAGAAAATTTTTGATATATTAAAACGAGCAAGCGAATATAAATTAACCTTTTTATAATCCCTTTCCGGATTATCACTTATCGTTGCATCTAATAAAATTTCAAAAACATCCGTGTTTTCGTTGTAATCTAAAATAGAATAAAGTGGAATTGTTTGAACATCAAATCCGGTTAAAGTTTTTATAGTTACGTCTAAATAATTATCAATACCCTTTGCTTCCATTATAACGCCATATAAAGACTTGTTTTCTTCATAAGGTAAAACACTATCTAAACTTATATTTGCTAACTCAAAGTCAAACAAATCGCCAACGGTTATTTTTGTATAATCGGGTTGTTTTATCGCTTGACAAAGAATTTTATAAAGCTCTTCATTTCCACTATATCTTAAAACCGTGGTAAAGTTAATACTTTCCACCTTTATACCCTTAATATCTTTTAAGGTTAAACTTTCCCTGTTTTCTTTTGTGTCTTCTAAGTTTTTAACGTCTAAAACAATTTTGTAAAGTTCGGAATTATCCGTTTCAAGCACCCCGTCGTTATCATCATCTACTTGATAAGGAATAACGCTTAAAAGTTTAACGTCATCTAAAGTAAACTTTTCAAAATCGCCAACGGTTAATTTCGTATAGTCAGGCTGTTTAGCGGCATCACATAAAATTTTATAAATCTCTTCGTTGCCTTCATAACTTATAACGCTACAAAGTCTAATCTTATTTGAGTCAAATCCCATTATTGAGTCAATGGTTAAAAGCTCTCTATTTGCCTCGGTGTTTTCTAAATTTTTAACGTCGCATAAAATTGCGTAAAGTTTAGAATTGTCCGTTTCAAACACACCGTCGTTATTGTCATCTTCTTGATAAGGAATAATATCTAAAAGTTTTATATTCTCTAAAGATATATCCCCCATCTCGCTAATTTTCTTGTCACCAATAATTTTAGCAAAAATGTTGTTGCTATCTATTGTGCTAAAGACACTTAAAAGGGAGACAATTTTGTCTTCTCCAATACGGTCTGACATTATATCAGCCATTTCTAAAAGTTTAACGTCTTTTAAAGCAGGATAATATAATTTTTGACCTTCTGCACCAGAAACTCTTTTATATTCGTTGTCAAAAGCACGAACTAACACGTTTTCTGAATTATAATAATAGTAAAGTTTTGGGTTAAAATCTGTTCCGTTTTCATTTGGAAGGTCTTTCGTTTCAACTTCTTTAACTTCTATCATGGCGTCTAATTTACCAAAATCACCTAAAATTTTAACACCGCCAAGGCTTTCTATGGTCGCAATTACTTCTATGTTTGCACCTATAGATTCAAGCAAGTCTGGTGAAGAAATATTAACGTCTTTCAAGCCTTCAAAGTCTACCTTTATAAAACTATCTAAACCGGCGTTTTCAATAGCATCTTCTATGGTTGTAAAAAGAATTGGAAGGTCTTTAAATTCATACTCTTCAAAATTTAAAATAGCATCTAAAATGCTTTTATCCGAAACTTCTTCTGAAACGTATTCGTTTTCAGAACCTAATATAGATTTTAATGGAATAAGTTTAAGCAACAAAAACGCTGTTCCTGCTAAAATTAAAACGCAACTAATAAACCCGGCAAACCATAACATAAAGTTTTTAAACGGGCGATGTTTTGCAACTTTTAGTGCCTTTTTCATCTTTTTATTTTCCTTTTCTTCGCATCGTTTTATGTTGCTATTCATATAAACCTCCAAGAACTATTGGCTAATCTCTATTATACCCCTTTTAATTGGCATAGTCAATATTAATATAAATTTCCTTTGCCTTTTTAACAAGACTTTGCCTTTCATTGATTATAGAATTATCTACAACGCAATTTAATAATATTTTTAACATTTTTGCTAAATCTTTTTCTAAAATTCCTATTTCAAGCAGATCGATAGCGGAAACGTTTAATTCTTTTACTGAAAAAGGTGTTCCTTCTCGTTGCATTTTTTCTAAAAGTTCTTTAAGTTCTAAATAATTTTTAGAAATCTTTTCTTTTGGCTTACCTGCTAAATAATCTGCGTTAATTAGTGGCAAAAGATATTGTAAAATATCTTTATTTTCAACCAAAAACAACCTTTTTTCCTTTTCCGTTCTGTTTGTTTTTACGTTAAACATATGGTTTTTAACAACTTTTTCAGCCGTTAAAATGGTTTTTGTTGGAAATTTTAGCCTTTTTAAAATTTCTCTCGTAAGTCTTGCCCCTTGACCATCGTGATTGGAAAATTTGCCGTTATTTATTTTACAATATGGCTTGCCTACGTCGTGTAAAAGGGCAAACAACCTTATTTCTTTAGGGGCATATTCTACCGTTTTAAAAGTGTGCTCTAAAACGCTATATTTATGATAATCTCTTCTCTGCCCCATTTTATTGCCCAAATTTAGTTCTGGCAAAAACTCTTTTAATAAATTTGCCTTTCTTAAAATGGAAAGGGCTACGTAATGCCCGTTTTTTGGAGAAAAAGAGTGTTTTTGGTCGGCTACTAAAATTTTTTCTAATTCTTCTCTTATTCTCTCTTTAGAAACATCTTGCAAATTAAAGGAATATTTTTTTGCGGCACAAACCACCCTTTTTGTTGGCTTAAAACCAAGTTCCCCTGCAAATCTTGCAAGACGCATAAGCCGAAGCCCATCAAAGCAGAAAACTTTTTTGGGGGCTTTAACCGTGTTTAAAATTTTTCTTTTAATATCTTTAATTCCACCAAGTGGGTCGTAAAATTTGCCAGATTTAACACCATAGTATACTGCATTGCACCTAAAATCACGCCTTTTTGCATCTTGTATTATACTATCAGTAAAAATTGTTTTGTAAGGCTTATGCTCACCTTTTAAATACAAGTCCGTTCTAAAACTTGTATACTCAAAATCGAAGTCTTCTAACGAGAACTTTATTGTTCCCGTTCTTTTATATTCGGCTTTTATAACCCCGTTCAATTTTAAAACGGCAGACTTTACTATTTCTGCCTGAACGGGAGAACAAATATCCACATCTTTACTAATGGTTTTATTTATTAAATAATTTCTTGTAAAACCACCAACAACGTAAATTTCTTGCTCTAAAAGGTTAGATAATTCAATTAAACGGGATAAAAATGCAACTTCCATATAAATATTATAACATAACTATTGTAATTTTTGTAAAAATAATGTAAAATAATAAGCGAATTTTTGTTTTTAAGGGTGAAAAATGCTTTATTTTATTGTTAACCCATTATCTGGTGGCAACCAAGGTATACACACGGCGGAAAAAATTAGGGCTGTTGAAAAGTTTTTGCAAGAAAAGGGTGTGGAGTTTAAAATTCTTTGCACCGAATATAAAGGTCACGCTAAAAAAATGACCGAAGAGTTAACCTTGCAAGGCAATAACGATATTGTCGTTATGGGTGGTGATGGCACCTTGCACGAAGTTATTAATGGTTTTAAAAATTTTGAAACATGTAATTTAGGGTTAATTCCTTCTGGCACGGGCAACGATTTTGCCACTTGTCTTGGCTTAACCGAAAACGTAGAGCAATGTTTAGACATTATTTTAAACACCAAGCCAAAGTTTACAGACTTTATGCAACTCCCTTCTGTTAGATGTATTAACGTTGCAGGCATGGGTATAGACGTAGAAGTTTTAAAAAGATACGAAGCATTAAAGAAAAAAACTAAAGCCGGCTATGCAAAATGCCTTATAAAAACACTTTTCACCTATAAGTGTGAAGAATTTTCTATAAAACTTAACCAAGCGGAAAATACTTTAAGTTCTTTTATTGCTTGCGCCGCTAACGGAACAATGTTTGGGGGCGGAATGCGTATTTGTCCCACAGCTTGCGTTTCCGATGGTGAAGCAAACTTTGTTGCAGTTAAAAAAATGTGTAAGTTAAGGTTACCTAAAGCACTTTCTATGTTAAACAAAGGAACTGTGCTAAATCACCCCAACGTTATTCACGAAAAAGCAAATAAAATTATTATAGAGTGCAACGTTCCACATACAATTAATTGCGATGGTGAACTTTACGATAACGAGCCGTTTGAAATAGAAGTTATAACTAACAAACTTAAAATGTATAGACCATAAAAATTAAAAGAGTGATTTAAATCACTCTTTTCTTTTTTTAAAATCCCATAGATTTTATTTTATCTGCCATTTCTTTTGCTTGGTCAACGTCTAAAAGCCCCGTTTCCATTGTATAGGTTACGGTTTGACCTTTATTTAAATATCTTTGTTGATTATGCTCTTTGCAATAAGTTCTACCAAAATGCTCTGCAGTTGCCGGTAAAACCATACCCATTGCATCTTCATCTTCCGTTCTGGAAATCCAACGTGTGCCAACAGGCAAGTCTTTAGGGTTATGTATAACGTAAATTGCCGTGCCGTTTGGGTTTAATTGCATCGTATACGCCTTGTCCTTTTCATCTGCTGCATATTTCATAGAAAATACTATTTCAGGCTTATATGCTTGATTTTCACCGCCAACGTTATCCATTAAACTTGCATCTTTTTCTAACGCATCTAAATACTTTTCAGTTGCAATTGCACCTTGCTTATCCCAATAAGACTCTGGTACTTCTTTATTAACCTTTATTGTTTTTCTATCTGCAGTATATAAAAGTTTTGCCCCATCAACAGGTTTATGGTTTATGTGGCATAGATAATAATATTCTAAAGGAACGTCTTTATTATTAGTGAAACTTGCCGTAATTTTTAAATTGGTTTGATTTTCATAAAGTTTAATTGTTGGTGTAAAATCGTAGTTTGTTTCATAACAGAACTTATGAGAATAAGTACCTGAAACTGCTATGTAATTACCGCCTTCGTCGTTGCCAAATAAAATACAAACGCTATCATATTTTGCAATTGGCAATTCGCCGTGTGGTGGGTGATTGTCCCTTTCTGTTGGATTTCCCATAGCAGTAAGACCGCAATGCATAATAAAGCAACCGTAAGAGCCAGAATAACTGCCCGTGACAGGGATAGGGTCAGAATAAATGCTTTTCATAGCAAGTTCTACCCCGTTAAAATCTGCACGCCACACCATTTGCCCCATATAAGGTAAAATGGTTGCAGAACCTTTAGAGTTTTTAATTTTTATTGCCTTTACGCCCGTTTTATAAGTGAAAAGTGTCGCACTTAAAGATTTAAAGGAACAAATTTCCTTTTCAGATTCAGTAAAATAATGTTCGTAAACGTTAATTTTTTTCATTTTATCTCCTATCGTGTAAACTTATTTAGAAAGTTTTCTATTTTTAATTTTTGTTAGTTTTATATAAAAGCACGCAAGTAAAAATACCATTGCGGTTAAAATTATTCCCCACCAATTTACCCCTAAATATGGAAACTCTTTAATAAATCCAAAAGCACCTGCCGGCGAGTTCCAATCTAAGAAAAAGTAAGGATAGTTTCTCCCTTGACCAAAATTCCAATTTAAAACAAAGCCGATTGATGAAAATAAAAGGTAGTAAAAGAAAGGGATTGTTGCGTAAAGCCCTTCTCTATACTTATAATCTTCTTTGCTGTCTCTTAAAAAGAAATCTGCAATTGCAAACGCAGGCACGGTTATATGGCACAATATATTGTTTATAGTCCAAGGATTATAGCCTTTTGCTAATGGCGCAAGCATAGTGCAATATATTAAACCCGTTACAGTTATAGATACGGTAAATACAAGTTTTAAAACATGCATCCATCTTTTTCTAACTATTTTATTAGTTTTATTTTCGTAAATTATCATTATTGCGCCAACTAAACTAACTACCCCCACCCAAATGTTAGACTGCGTGGTAAAATATAATATGTTGTGTGGCCCTGTGTAAGAAGTTGGCAATAAATTTAGCGTTACACCAACCACGGCAGACACAAACGTGGCTAATTTAAAAAACAAAGATACTTTTTCCGATTTAGTCATTTTTCACCTTTTTATTAATATGCGCCAATATTCGTTAAATTAAACGTGCCCTTGCGGGCACGTTATAATTTTTATTATTTTTTTGCTTGCCTTGCTTCACGACGTTTTCTTAATTGTTCTCTATGGCGTTCTTCTTTTGCTTCTACTGCAAGTTTATAAGCCATATCTACGCTTTGTTTAGCAAGAGCTAAAGAATTTGCATCAACAACTTTAACAACCGTTAATTGTTCTCTTGCCTTGCCACTCTTTAACATACTCTTTACTTCAAAGTTAACTAATGAGAACGAGCAAACTATTTTGCCTTGTTTAATTTGAATTTTTACAACACAATCTCTTCCAAAGAACACGCTCTCTGCGTAAGTTGCTTTGTTTACTTTAACACCATCTTTTGCAGCCGCATAAGAAGAAATTTGTTTATAATATTTCTTCATTTGTGCAGGAAGTGCTGCAATTTTTTCTTCTAATGTTAATTTAACAATTTCAAAAGAAGTATTTTCTTCTGGTTCTACAACTTCTTCTACTTCTTCTACAACCACAGGTGCAGGTTTAACAGCTTCTACCACGGGGGAAGGTGCTGGTGCTGGAGCAGGTGTTGGAGTTGGAGCAGGAGCAGGTGCACCGTAAGGAATACAAATAATTGTAGGTTGTTGTGCAGGTGCTGGTGCTGGAGCAGGAGTTTGTTGTATTACAGGATATGGCATATAGTATGGCATTGGTGGATATGGATATGGTGCGTATGGTGCTTGAGCATAGCCATATGGTGCTTGTGGGTATCCGTAAGGAGCAACAGGTTGTTGTGGGTATGCATAAGCATTAACAGGAGCAGGAGCAGGTTGAACAGGTTCTGCTACAGGAGCAGGCTCTTCTTTCTTAACTTCTACAACCGGTTCTTCAACGATAATAGGTTCTTCTACTATCTCTTCTTCAACAACTTCTTCTATTTCTTCAATTTCTTCTACAGGTTCATTAACCACTTCTTCAACTACTTCTTCTACAGGTTCTTCTGCAACTTCTTCAGCTAAAGGTAATAAAATTGGAGATTCTTCTTCTACTATGTTTTCAGGAAGAGCATTTGAATCTATTCCGTAAACACCCTTTCTCTTATCTTTTGCAATCAATACACTATATATAATTGTTAAAACAAGTACAACTAAAAGTGCTATAACTAAATATAACCTTGGGAATGCAAAGAAATCTGCAAAACTTGTAATTCTTCCGTTTGCAACGTCTATTAAGATATAAACTGCAAGTGCGTTTACAATTAAAGGAAGTGCAATATGTGCAGGAGCAGAGTTAGAGAAATAACTTGAACCACGAATATAGTTTTTATCAAATGAGAATTTGAATAAATTTAATATAAACGAGAAAGTTGCTGCGATAAGCATTCCGCAAAGCGTAAAGTATAATGGAGCCCTTACTATATCTAAATAAGAGTTTAAATCAGATGCGCCTGCTATGCCACCAAGTAATTTACCTAAAATTCTTGGTGATGCAAAT
>JAGBSS010000105.1 GCA_017631725.1 Clostridia bacterium
AACTATGCCAATTATAAGTTGAATAATTACCGCTTTGTCATCTTTAACTTTTCTTACCGCTTTTGCTAAAATACAATCTATTATTAAAGCAACGCCAACACCTGCAACAAGCCAAGGTGCATAAGCGATTATTAAACCAACAAGTTCGTATTTAATATAAAAAATACCAAAAACTAATAGTGCTACGCCAATTATAGCTTGCTTTACAGATAAAGACTTTTTATCGTTTAACGCACCGATAATGTTAATTACCCCGTATGCTATAATAACTAAACCTGTCACCCAAGCTACAAGGTTTACACCTGCCGCCATTGAAACGCAAAAACCTATGCCTATAACAATAATAAGGGCGGCAAAAATAATGGAATATAATTTGTCACTTAAAATTTTCTTCATAATTTTCTCCTTTATTTTTTTATATTATTATAAGGAGAAAAAAATAACCTGTCAATACGTTTTTTTAAAAAAACTTGCATATTGACTACCATTATTTTGTGTGCTAAAATATTAAAAAACAAATTTTAAGGAGCAACTTATGTTAAAAGGAATACCTAAAATAGTTTCCCCATTACTACTAAAAACTCTTTGCGAAATGGGACACGGAGATGAAATTGTTATTGCAGATGCAAACTTTCCTGCTGAAACCTTTGGTAAAAGGGTTATAAGGGCAGATGGACTTGGCGGTGTGGAAATTTTAAATGCCGTTTTAAGTTTAATTCCATTAGATACCTATGCAGATGATAACTTTTTGCTTATGCAAACCACCAAGGGCGACCCAACCCCAACCATTTGGGAAGAATATTTTAAGGTTGCAAACGCAAAAGACGATAATTTAAAATCTAAAAATATAGACCGTTATGAGTTTTATGAACGTGCTAAAAACGCATATGCAGTTATAGCCACCGGAGAAGAAGCAATTTACGCAAACATTATTATTAAAAAAGGCGTTATTAAGTAAAATTAAAACAATTAAAAACCCCCGATTTTCGGGGGTTTTTTAACTTTTAATCTTTTATTTCTACATCAAACGATAATCTAACCTCGGTATAAGGTCTAACAAAGGTGTTTGCAACAAACACGTGTTTTGGGTGTACGCTATAATTTTTAAGTGCTTGCTCAGATGCAAAGGTAGAATCCATTAACACGTCGCCAGAAGAAGATGAAAGTTTATCGGTTAAAATTTTCATTTCTAAAAGCCCTTCTATTTGCCCAACCAAGCCTTCTAAATTAGACTTAATGTCCTTTTTAACTTGCTCTAAGTCAATCCCTTCTTTTAGTTTCCAAACAATGTAGTGTTTTACCATATTCCCACCTTTTATACCGGCATTTTATCGTGAACAACGTTTGCGATTTTTTTATTTACCACAACGGAAACAACTTCTCCTTTGCCAGCAAAATCTTGCACCTTGATATCTCCAACGTTTAGGTTAAATTGTTGTTTTTCCTCTGTTGGGTTGTAAATTCTTACAATGTATTCGCCTTTGTCGTTTTTATGAGTGTTAGTTAAAATAACGTTGCCTAAAAGTTCTATTCTCTTATACTCTAACTCTTTTTCGCCTGTTGGGAACACGTTAACGCCGTATGGTGCTGCATTAAACTCTTCTGCAAGTTTATAAACGTTTATAAGATCGCCCGTGTAAAGCCTTAAATTGTAATTATATCTGCCTTGATCTATTCTTGGCAAATATCTATCTTCTGGGTAAAGCCTAAGGTCACCAATTGGGTGGAAACAATACCCTGCGCCCCTTAAAAGCGTTAAATAAATATACTCTCCATCAAATTTACCTGCATAAACGCCATCGTTAATAACGGCAAAAATTTTGCCATCTTTATTTTTAACGCCATACCATTTTTGAAAGGAGTTTTCTGCGTTTGGCTTGCCTTCGAATACAAATGGGCCATCACCAACGCACTCTCCACCCTTAAACTCTTGTGGAACGGGAATTTTCACCCTTAAAAGTTTATTTTTGTCGTTAAATTCTACGGTAATTTTAACGTCTGAATAATCAAAGTTTTTATACGTTCTATATTTCATAACGGCAACGCTATCCCCACCTTTATATATACCTTCGTATACGGTGGCAACATTTCCGTCTTCTATAATGCGTTCAGATGGTGTTGGATTATTTAAAGCGCAAAACTCTTTTACTTCTTGCTCTGTCATAACCCTATATGGAACAGGACTGTGTCCCATTGCTTTAAGTTCTTTCTCACTCATACCCCAAGGGTCTGCCGTGTCGCTATACACTTCAAACGTTGGCTTAAATCCGTTTAATGCCTTTGAAATGTCGCAAGCACCAACTTCTTTATCACTTTCACGTGGGTCCTTTGTCACCTTGATGTCAAACCTTGTAATGCCCATTGGTTTTAAAGTTGCTTGGAATAACACCTTTTTACGCCAATCTAAATTTAATGTAGATTCTTCTTTAATTTGTTGGCTTAAAACTTCTACACCTTTATGGTAAACGTGTGGATTATATCTAACGTTTGTATCCCAATTTTGGTCTGCTAAAGTAAATTCTACTTCTACAGGGCAAGTGGCGGTGTAAGGAGCATAGTTATATACAAATACAGGATATTCGCCTGCACCTGCCTTTTTATCTTGCATTACTATCCTTAAAAATGCTTTGGTTCTGAAATCTCTTGCAACCTTTTCGGTAAAGTAAAGGGCGGATAAACCTTCTCTTTCCCCTTCTTCTATACAAGTACCTGGGAGAATATCGTGGAAACAAGATAAAAGCAATTTCTCTTCTGCTTTTTTCATAAGAGAAGTGTTAAAATCTATGCCGTTTAAACTTGCAACAGCAAGTATCTTTTCGGATGCATAATAAAAGTTTTCCGCCTTTCTAAAACCTTGTTTTACCCTTGCCATAGAAGAGTAGCACCCTGGCATTACAGTCACAAGTGATTGCTTTATTTCCCCAGTAACGTTTAGGTTTTCACTAAACAACGCTTCTGGTGTGCTGTGCATAATTTCTACGCCGTCTACTTTTAAATCTTTAATATCTTGCAAGTCTTTTCTTGAAGGTCCGCCACCGTGATTGCCAACACCCCACAAGCAAAAGTCTATATCTTCCATCCCCTTTGCATCTTTATAATTTTCTTCCGTTTCAGAGCCAAGCATCCAAAGTGGAACGCCTTTTATCTCTTTTACAATTTTATCGGCTGCACCACCTAAAAGGAATTATAACTTTCACAGTTGCTCATTATAACCGAACTGCCGTCTGGAGAAGTCCATTTGAAAAATCTTCCGGGGTAAGAAAATTGAACGTCTTTTCTTGGTCTGCAAGAAATATAACCAACGTATCCGTTTTTAGCTAAAATTTGTGGAAGCCCTATGCTATGACCAAAAGAATCCATATTCCAAGTCACGTTAGGTTCTATACCAAACTTTTCTTTAAAATACGCTTTACCAACGGAAATTTGCCTTATAAAAGACTCTCCCGATGGCATTAAGCAGTCTGGCTGAAGATACCATCCGCCTGT
>JAGBSS010000106.1 GCA_017631725.1 Clostridia bacterium
AAATAAGAGTGCATTTATCAAGCATAGGCTTTCCGCTTTATGCAGACGGGCTATATGGACAAGGCGTTGCGGGGGAAACCTATTGCCTTTGTGCTAAAAAATTGCAGTTTAATCACCCTATAACAAAAAAAGAAATAGTTATAGAATTAAACGAACATAAATAGTGAAATTGTATGACACTAAAAATTAAAAAACAGGAAGAAAATTAAATCTCTTCCTGTTTATTTTTATGGGTTTTCTATTTGGCTTGCTAAATGTTTTGCGACGTTGTAATTGAGAAGGTCTAACTGCGTTCGGATTGGTTTTGATAGGTTTGCGAAAGAAGAAGTTTCTAAAGACAAGCAACCATTAAAATTAATTTCTTTTAATCCCTTAATAAACCCTTCCCAATTAAGAACACCTGTGTAAGGTATAAGGTGTAAATCTTGATTAGCCTTGCTATCGTGAACGTGTAAAACCTTTAAATCGTTGCCAATAATTTTTATAGCATAATATAAATCTTCACCGGTGACGTGGCAATGCCCCGTATCTAAACAAACCTTAAAGTTTGGATCGGAAATTTCATTAACCCGATTTTTAATTTCCGTTATATTAGAGTAAGAGTGCTTTTTGTCGGCAAAAGGCATGTTTTCTATGCAGATAGTAACTCCGTTTTGCTTTGCGTGTGGAAGAATATTTAAAATTCTTTCCTTAGTTATCTTATAAGCCATTATTTGGTCGTTTTGGGCGTTCCACCCATAAGGCATTGCAGGGTGAATAACAAAATATTTACAACAAAGCAGTTTTGCAGCAGTTATTGCTTTTTTGTGGCAATCTTCTACTTGTTTTCTGCTTTCTGCCGTTGAATCATCGTGTGGCCATACCCCGTGCATTTGATTAATTTCTAAACCTAAATTATCTGCAACGCTTTTAACTTTTATAAAGTAATTGGCAAACTCTTTGTCTTGTAAATTATATAGCGGACTGTTTGGGGAAATAAACCCACGGTAATCTACGCAGTCATAGTTTAAGCCTTTAATTCTTTGTAGTTCTAAAATATATTCTTCTATATCGAAAATTTCTTCTGAACGAATACCTGTTTTTATCATAATTTTTCCTTTTAGTGCACTTAAGACCAATTAAATTTTTTCTAAAATTCTATTGGCTATAAAATTCATACCACTATCGTTTGGATGCAAACAAACCCCTTCGTGTTTAAATTGACCTATCGCTTTGTTTTCATTTTTTAAACTTATATCATTTAATCTAACGAAAATATAGCCGTTATCAAGTGCGATTTTTTCGAGAATATTTTCTATAATTTCAAACTGCCAAAACAAGCCTGTTATTATAATTTTGGCTTTTCCACTCTTGTTAAAATATTTAATAAAATTGTTAAGTTTAGGATATAGTGGTTTTTCATCTTTGTCATCTGCAATTGGCTTATAAACGTTTTCACCCAATCTTATAACGATAACGTCGGCATTAAAATCCCTTGCCTTATTATACGTTTCAATTTTTTCATCGTTATAATACTCTCTTTCCCAATCGGCACAGCAAGCAGTGCAAAAGTTTACTTTTCCATATTTTTTCTCTAAACCTTTAACGACTAAATGCACGTAGTCGGTTTCTTCTGATGATGCAGCCATACCCCAATCACCAAGCCAATCTATATCTTTAGCGGGGGCATGGCGAGTTATAGAGTTGCCAACAAACAACACACTTAATTTGCCGTTGTTGTTAATTGTTCTAACAAGGTCGTAAGCTTTTATTTGACCTTTAGACGAAACGTTATTTTTAGCAATATCTAAATTGTTTTTTTTCATATTAACACCTTTGGTTGTTCTTGTAAATATAAAAACTTTGTTTTATAAACTTATTTTTTTAGGTTCTTTTGGCAGAATTCTTTAAAGTCGGGTGTTATCCAACTTTTATTATAACCATCAAAGCCTTGGTCGTGAGGGGTTCTGTAATCGGGTAGATTATCTCTTTTAGTGTATACTTCTCTAATTGCTTGTAAATATTTATAACCAAATTTATGACTTGGAGCGACAAAATGTCCTTCATCCCACTCGTTCCAATTATCTATCATTATAATTTTCTTTCCCCAAGCATTTTCGGGCAAAGAATTAGAAACGTCTTTCATTTTTTCTAAAACTTTTCTATAGTTTTCCGGTTGTAGATACCACCTTTTGCTATTTCTAAAACCGGCGTATCCAAGACTTGCCCAACGTTCTGAATACCTTGGAGTGGGGTCGTAAAAGCAAGATGCCGTGGGGATAAATCTATTTGGGTCAACTTTAAGATGATCTATATATGCTTGGGTTTGTTCGTTTATAATTTTTTGTTCATCTAAATACCAGTCGTGCGGGGGAATATACCCCGTATAACCAAACCTAAAATCGTATCCACGAGCAACAAATTCTTCTGCTTCTGATTTGTCTTGAGTGGTATCACAAGCGGCGAAAATCATTCCGTTAAACCCTAAACTTTTACAGTACTCTCTACACTTGTCAAAAGTTGCCTTTTGGCTTTCGATACTTTTAAAACTTTCGGTTGAAAGTCTGCTTGGATTATATACGAAAAGCACTGGTTTATTATCTATTTTTAAATAGTTCTCTTTCTTAAAATAATTTTCCATCCAAAACGGCATAAGATTTTCAAGCATATCTTTTTCATCGGTAGCACCCCACCTTGGACAAACTTCGAACATAATTGCAAAGTTCATAAAATTTTTGTATTTTGCTTGTAAAAGTGCTTCGTGTATGCCGTGGCCACAACGCAAATCGTTTATCGTAACTTTTTTGCCTTGATTTTCTAATTTTCTATACCAACAATAAATAAAACAATTAATGCCGTGCTCGACAGCCCATTTTATTTCCCAATCGCACACTTCTGGGTTTTCTTCATCGTAATAGCCCATTAAAGGAGTTCTATCAGGAAACTCTTTGGCAAGGTCGTTAAACCCTTCGTGAATACCTGCCGCACCTTTTTTCCAAGCTGCATAATAATGAGCGGCAACTATTCTATCAGAAGTGGCAGGATTTGGAGCGGGAACGTACTTTTCAAACTTAATATTATACATTAAATGATTCTCCTTAAATTTTTGTTTAGATTATAGTTTTTGGCTTGTTTTAATTATTTTTTTACCTAAATTTAACCAATTTTAACTAATTATATCATTATAAATTAAACAACATAATAGTTAAATTGTCTTTTATTAAGCACAATTTGTCTTTTTTTATTGACATTTAATTAAATTTAAAGATATAATTTAAAGGGGCGTTATGGAATACCAAATAAATGATTTTAATTTTGCCATAACAAGCGTTGTTGTGGCACACAGAATACCGTTTGACCAGAAATCTTATTATAATTGTTTAGACGGAAGAAAATACTATGGTCTTGTATGTGCAATTACAGGCAAATTAGTGTTTAATTTTTATGACAAAAAGCAATTAGAATTAAATGCTGGGGAAGTTGTTTTACTAAAACCAAGTGATAGATACATTGTCACCGCGCCAACCGGCTGCGAGCATTATGCTATAAGTTTTGAAATTCCTGAAAAAACGATGGAAGGGGATATTTCAAAAAAGTTTTTGTTAAGCAAGGACAACTTTATTATAAGGCAAGGCACTTTTGCTAACCTTAATAAAGAAACGTTTGAAAATATTTGTTCGATATGGCAAAAAAAGGAGTTTGGGTATAGAGTAAAAGCCACAGTTTTAGCAAACAAATTATTGTTTAATTTTATAAAAAGTTTAGTTTCTTACGAACAGGGGGATGGGTATAATAAAATTAAACCGGCAATAAAAATGTTAGAAGAAAAATGGAATGCCCAACTTTCACTTAAAGATTTGGCAAGTGTTTGCAGTTTAAGTGTTTCACATTTTAGGCACGTTTTCTTTAAAACTCTTAAAATTCCACCAATGGAATATAGAGATTCGTTAAGAATTTTATACGCAAAAGACTATCTTATGAGTGAAAGGTATACTGTAAAGGAAATTGCAAGCCTTTGTGGGTTTTTAGATGTGAATTATTTTAATAGATTTTTCAAAAAACACGTTGGAACAACTCCAACAAAGTACGTTAACCGATAGTTAAATTCGCTTAATAAAAAGGTGGGAACGTAAGCACTAAATAAAAACAAGGGGGTATTGTTTTATGAGAGTATTTAACAATGAAGATTGGACTCATTATTTATGGTCGAGAGAAAACCAAAAGATTTCAGATAAAGACCTAAAAAATTTTATATATCAGTACAAGGACACGACTGTTACAGATTTTGTTTTTAACGTAAACGGAACGGTAAGTAGTAGCCCTTCTAAAATTTTGGAAACTTGGGTTGATAAATACAATGCAAGGGAAGAAAACGGTGTTTCTGTTGACTATACAAAAACGTATGCTTCACTCGCATACGACTTGTTTGTGCGACAAGGATTAAATATGTATACCATATGGATAGAAACGTGTAAAGAAATTGGAATAAATCCGTGGCTATCTATTAGAATGAACGACGTGCATTTTAATATATCAGAGACGGAACTTCGTAAATCGGTGCAAGTAGAAAAGTATGCCGAACATTGGATTTCTGCACATAGAAAGGCAAAAGGGTGGTTTTGTAAAGCGTTAGATTATTCAAAACAATTTACGAGAGAACGCATGCTAGCATACATTACAGAACAAGTAAAACAATACGACGTTTTTGGTGTTGAATTGGACTTTACCCGTGAGCCGTTTTGTTTCCCGTGTGGAAAAGAAGAAGATGGCCAAAAAATAATTTTTGATTTTGTAAAAGAAGTGAGACGTATTTTAGATGAAGTTGGCAGTCAACGTGGAAGGAGAATTGCTTTAAGTATTCTCGGACAAGCCAACCCTATTTCCGCTTTAAAAACAGGGTTTGACATTGCTGAAATTGCACAAGCGGGACTTATCGATTTATATGTTGCTTCGCCACGATGGGAAACGGTGAATACAGATATTCCTATAGAAATTTGGAAAAAGTTGTTGCCTAAAAAGGTTGCTTTTGGTTGTTCGCAAGGCTTGTTGGTGCGCGGTTCTCGCCAAGAAGAGCCAAAGATTGGCGACGTTGCTATAGATATGGGACAGGCGGCGGCAAACGTTAGTCGTGGATGTGATATCATTTATTTATTTAATCATTTCGACACCTTGGAAGATGGATTACAGGCTTTCACGCACGAAAACCATTTTAGGCGATTGGATAATATAAGATACATTTATAAAAACATAGGAAAGATAAACGAAAGCGAAAGTTGGGAACGCCGTATTCCGGTCACCTACGATGATTTTGTGGCGTTTAGCGAGCCGGTTGCAACAAAATTGCCTATTACCTGTACGCTTGAGGCCTTCCGTTTGCCTTGCGGAAGGATGGAAACTGAGAGAGAAATATATATACACGTGGTTTTAAAAGAAGAAACTAATCCGGAAAATATTAGAGTATACGTTAATACAAAAAAGGCCGAATACCAAAGTGATAATGAGAAAATAGTTTGGGCAAACGGAAAAGTATATACGTTTGCAATTAGTTTAAAAACGGATAAGATTTTAGGCGTGGAGATTGAATCCGACTTGCCGATAACGATAAGTTATGTAGATGCACTTATTCCTGCAAGCAAGTGAAAAAAATAATGCGTTAACCGATAGTTAAACTTATACAAAAAAGCCAAGGTTTTTACCTTGGCTTTTAATATTTTTTATCATTTGTACGGTTAAATAAAATTTATATTAATATTCGGTTGTGTAGTTATCAAAGTAGCCGGAAATCCAAATAATAGGAGTGCCTTTATCTCCAGAACCAGAAGTTAAATCGCAAAGAGAACCTATTAAGTCGGTTAATTGCCTTGGAGTTGTGCCCATTTGACCTGCAACAGATAAATCTTTATTAGAAATTCTATTTTTAATAGCGGTTTTTAATTCTTCACCTTTTAAATCTTTAAAATCGTTATCTGCAAGATATTTAAGTTTTAATTCGTTTGGAGTGCCATCTAAACCATTGGTATATGCAGGGGAAACTACAGGGTCTGCAAGTTCCCAAATTTTACCAACAGGATCTTTAAACGCGCCATCGCCATAAACCATAACTTCTACGTTTTTGCCCGTTGCTTGGAAAATATTCTTTTTAATAGCATCAACAATTGGTTGGCAATCTCTTGGGAAAAGTTTAATAGTATCTTCCGTTGCTTTGTTAGAGCCAAGTAAACCATAATATTCGTTATAACCGCTACCATTAATTGGAGAAGACATAACTTCATCTAATCCGTAAACTAAAGCACCTTCTTGCTTTAATAATCTTTTAGTTCTTGCCCTTGTATGTATATCGCAACATAAAACGTTTTTGGTATATGAAAGTATGGTTTTTGGATTGTTAGAGAAAACAATTTCGCATTCTGCACCGCATTGTGTTATTAAATCTCTATAATATTGAACGTAGTCAATACCGGTGAACTTATGAGTTTTATATCCAAAAAGTTCTCTGTATTGTTCTTCTGTTAAAACGTCGGAATAAGGGTTAATTCCTTTTTCATCTAATAAGTCAAGGTCAATTAAGTGATTGCCCACTTCATCAGATGGGTAAGAGAGCATAACCACAACCTTTTTTGCACCGTTTGCTATACCTTTTAAACAAATTGAAAAACGATTTCTTGATAAAATTGGGGAAATTATACCAACAGTTTCGCCACCAAATTTGTTTTTAATGTCTGTTGCGATATCTTGAACGGAAACGTAGTTGCCTTGTGCCCTTGCAACAATTGCTTCGGTCATGGCAATAACGTCTTTATCGCGAATTTCAACACCTTCGCCTTTGCTTGCGTTTAAAATTGTATCAGTAACAATTTTAACAATATCGTCGCCTTGTTTAATTATAGGTGCTCTTACACCCCTTGAAACCGTTCCAAAAAACCTTTCCATTTTTCCATCTCCTTTGGTAAGTAATTTTACCATAGTTATTATAACCTAAAACAAGGAAAATTTCCACCATTTTTTAACCCGTTGGTATTAGAATTTCTTATAGATAGTGTTTATTTAAAACGTGCCGAAAAAAGCAAATTATAAAATAATTTGCATTTTTAAAAATTATGTGATATAATTTTTGTGTATAAGTTGGGGTGGTGTACCTAAATATGGACAACAAAGTTTTTAATTTGTTTTCGGCAAATTTTAGTGTAAAACTCCAATTTTATACAGAGCCTTACGAATATACTAATCTTTAGGGCCCTTTAACAGGTTTTATACAAAAAGGAAAAGTGGTGAAATGTCAGACAAAAAAAACAATTGCTTGGTAGAGATTAAAAATTTATATAAAAAATATAGCGCTAAAAGCGATTATTCTATAGAAGATATTTCTATTAACGGCACTTATGGCGAAATTATAGGTATTTTGGGGCACAATGGTGCAGGAAAATCTACAACAATTAAGTGTATGACAGGTATTCATCCATATCAACAAGGCACAATTGAAATTTGTGGCTTTGATATGAAGAAAAACCCAATACAAGCAAAACAAAATTTTGGCTATGTTGCAGATGAGTTTACTCTCTTTGAAAAAATGACGGGGCAAGAATACGTAAACTTTTTAGCAGATATATACAAGGTAAGTGCAGAAGATAGAAAGAAAAGAACGGAAGAACTTTTAAATACTCTTGCGCTTGGCGATTCTTTTTACAAAATGATTAGTTCTTACTCCCACGGGATGAAGCAAAAAATTTCTATAATGGGGGCAATAATACACAATCCAAAAGTATTTGTTTTAGATGAACCAATGGTTGGTTTAGACCCTTATTCTGCTAACCAATTAAAACTTTTTATTAAAGATTATGCCGAAAAGGGCAATTTAGTTTTATTTTCTTCACACAATTTAGATGTCGTGGAAAAACTTTGCAACAGGGTTTACATTATAGACCAAGGCAAAATTTTAGAAAAAATTGACATGAAAAGGTTTGCATCTGAAAAGAAAGATTTTGAGGAGTATTTTCTTTCAATTACAAAAAGGGAAGCAAAAGTATGAGCGAATTTTTAACTTTGTTTAAATATGAACTTAAAATGCAAATGCCCTTTTTTAAAAGAAGGGGAAAGGACCTTTTAAGTAATATACTTGTAGCAAGCGTAATTGCCTTTGTTGTTTATGTGGCAGTTCTTTTGCTATCCAGAATTTTAGCAAACTACATTTCAGTTGAAATAGATAAAGTTTACGAGCCCATACAACGTGCAAGGGAAATAATGAACCTTTTCTACATTGTTTTAATGGTGTTAATGTCTATTTTGTCTTTAGAGCGTGCAAGAAAAATTTTTACAGATGACAAAAATAAAATGGTATTTTTGCGTTTGCCTGTAAGTAGAAAAAACGTGTTTTTAACCAAGTTTTTTGTTCTTACTTTAAGGGTATATTTCTATTTTGCCATTTGTATTTTAACCTTAAACATAACTCTTTCAACAATTATTGCGGTAGATTATAAGTTTTGGTTATCTACTTTTGCCGTTTGCTTGTTTATGCCTTTGGCTTGCATGTTTATAGTTGGCGTTTTTATCGTTCCGTATATAAAAATTGTAAGGCTTTTGTCTGGCAGATATTTATTGGTGTTTATACTATTTACCGCTTTACTTATTGGTGGCTTTGTGTTGTATTCTGTTTTTTTAAGAATAGTGCAAACACTTTTAACAACCGGTTCGATAAGGTTTTTATTTAACGAAAGCACAGTTTCTATTTTGCAATCTCTTTGTAAATATTGTTATCCATCAAACTTGTTTGTAAACGCATTGTTTAATGCGGGCAGTTTATATAATTGGGCTTTAATTTTTGCCTTTGCATTGCTTTTCGTTGTAATTGTTTGCGTAATGAGTAAAAAACTTTATGCATCAACTTTTTACGTTCAGCAAACGTTTAATCGCAAGTTAAGAAAGTCGGAAAACTTTAAATGCAGGTCTTCTCTTTTTGCTCTTATTAAAAAAGAAGTTGTTTGCGTTGCGAGAGAGCCAAAATATTTATTTTCTTATTTGTCAATTGCAGTATCTATGCCAATTATGGTGTACTGCTGTTATACGTTATTTGACACTCTTATTTACAATGCCCTTGGCGTAAGGGTAGATTTTGCACTTGCTCTTTCAGTGGTGGCATTATTCGGTGTTTTAACTAACACGTTTTGCTCTACCAACATAACAAGAGAAGGGCTTGGAATATTAAAAATAAAAACCTTGCCGTTAAAACCATCTAAACTTTTTGCGGCTAAAATTATTTTCTGTGGCGCAATAGGTTCTACTGCAATTATAATTTCTTGCATATTATTAACTGCTCTTACTCGGTTAGATGCATTAGATGGATTTTGTTGTGTGGTAATAGGTATTACCCTAACGTTTGCCCAAATTCTCGTAGCTACAAGAATGGATCTTAACACGGCAAAATTTTCTACAAATGCAATAGAAGTGGAAAAGCAAAGCGGAAAAACAATTTTAAAAATTATGATTATTGGTATTTGCCTTACCACAATAAGCGCGATTTCAGCATTGTTCTTTGCATTTTTTGCAAGTGGTGTTGGCTTTAACGCAAGTGAACAAATGTTAAACGCAATTTCTTATTTATTGCCTATAGCATTAGGTATTATATACCTTGCGTTTGCAATAAAATTTTATCGCAACAAAATTTTGTGTAGTTTTGAAAATTTAACCTGCTAAAACGTATTAGTTAAACAAAGGAATATATGAATAAAAAAATAATCGCATTAATTTTAGTTTTGCCTATGGCTTTAATGATGACCTTGTTTACCGCTATAAAATCGGTAAGTTTAAGGGTCAATATTTCCGTGTCTAAAATTGAGTTTTTGGGCGATGATTTCGTTAGTTTAGATCTAGACAAAAACGAAAGGTATTTTATAGACTACGTGGTTTATCCAACAAGTGCCACAAATAAAAACGTTGTGTTTTCTGTGGAAAACGTTGGCAATCAAGAATTAGCAGAATTAGAGTTTAAAAACGGATACGTTTATCCTATGTCGGCAGGTGTTGCAAACGTATGTATAACCACTTCTGACGGCGGTTTTATGGATAAATTCCAAGTGGTTGTAAAAGCAAAACAATTAAAGGAAATTAATTGCTCTACTCCTAAAGATGCCCTAATAATTGGCGAATCAATTCAAATAGCAACAGAATTTGTCCCTTACACAGCAACAAATAAAGCGTTAGAGTACTTTTCCAGCAATACAGACGTTGCAACAGTAAGTCCAACGGGTTTAATAACCGCTTGTGGAAAGGGCGAAACGCAAATAACAATTCGTTCAGAAGAAAATCAAAATATTTTTGACGTTATAGACGTTATCGTTAGCGTAGAAGATATTTTAAACGTTGGCGAAAAAGAAATTAACACGTATTCTGAAACAGGCTCTATTCACTTAACGGTTGACACGTTAGAAGAGTTTAGTTTAAGCTATTGCGTTTCCGACCAATCAGGAAACACATTAAACGGGGTTATTGAGCCGTTAAATGCAGAAAATTCTTTCGTTAAGTTAGACGAAAATGGCAATTTTAGGTTTGACTATAAGTTTACAGACCAAAATTTCTACGGACAATTAGTTGTAGAATTTACTATTAAGACTGATAGCCGTACTCTTACAAAACAATGCCTGATAACAAGAGTAGAAGGTTTAACTGCAGAGTTTAAATCTAACGCCCCCTTATTGCAAGTTGCAGATATGGTTATAGATTGGAGAAATGAAATTAACGTTTTCCCAAGTGATGCAAAAGTTGAATATTCTGTAAGTTATAGCAACCAAAACGTTAGTTCACTTGCACCTTCTTATTATGCGAGAACAAAAGCACTTGGTTCTACCATTGCTACAATAACTTTAATAAATAAAGACAACCCAACCCAACAAACGGAACTTTCTAAGCAAATTTTAATTTACCCAGAAGACGTTGTTATTCAAGAAAGTATAAAAACCTACGGTATAGAAAATATTTGGACTATTGGTAAAACGGATATAGAAGGAAGGGAAATAGTTCACAAACTCAATTTAAACTATTTAGACGCTAAAGGGGAAAATTTTTCGGATATAGAAAATTTAATCTCCTTTAATACCGATAATCAAAAGGTAAAAGTAGACAGTAATGGAAGTATTAAAATTTTAGATAGTTCGGTTAATTCTATCGTTAATATTTCCGCTTGTATAAA
>JAGBSS010000107.1 GCA_017631725.1 Clostridia bacterium
AACGAATAGTTAGAAAAGGTCTTAAAATCCTTGGTTGTTTTATAGCCTATTCTACGCTCTCCCCAAGTCGGGCGTATAGTGATAATGTGTACGTCTTCGCGCACGTTTTTTACCATACCAACCATTGGCTCTGCACCATTGTTCCAGTTTTCGTAGCCGTCTTTATCCTGCCAATGAATAAGGTCGCTTGAAACTTTTAGACCACCGACAACGTTAAAATCTTGCTTGTTAAAGCGCGTATAAAAAAGTTTGTATTTTTCTCGTTCTTCGGCAAGGGTGTCTAATAGTAAAAATGTTAGTTCAACGCCTTGGGGGAGTTCAAAAAGTGCGCCTTTTGGCAGGTTGCTGTCTAAACCAAGTTCTTCTTTTTCAAAGTTAACGTAGTCTTTTGAAAGCGCAGTAAAAGCATAAATCTTTTGTGTTTTAATGCTCTTTGCCATATAAAGTAGTCTTACGAAATTTTCGGGTGTTTTAATCGCCCAAACGGCAGGCCAAGACGTTTTAAATTCCTCATCTTCTAGCACGCCTAAAAGTTTAGGCTCTCCATAAACCCTTTTTAAGTTTTCGCGTTCGAAAAGTCTTGCATCATCAAAGAAAAATTGCGTGTACATAAATTCACCCCTTGATATATTAACACAACTCTTTTTTTATTGCAAGAAAAACAAAAAAGTTTTCTAACACGGCGAATAACTCGATAGTTAGAAATAAATATAAAAGTAGAAAGGGGAAAATTCTATTAAAATTTTTAATTTTAATTGGTAAGTTTTTAAACTAATTTAAAGCATAATTAAAGTATGCTTTCTGAATAAAATAAGCCAATTAGTCTAATAATTATATTTTTGCGTGTAGAATTATAACAAAAATGATTATTTTATAAATTATTTTTTATATAAAATTTTTTTTATTGATTATGTTAGCCTATATATGTTATAATAAAGAAAAATTTCTCAAAGGAGAGTTTATATGTTTGGTTTTAAATTAACAGATTATGACAAAAAAGTTTATCAAGAAGAATTAGCAGAATTTTTGCCTAAAAATATAGTAGATACTCATACTCACGTTTATTTAGAGCATATGAAGCCTGCAACTAAAAAGATTTATTGGCCAGCAAGGGTTGCTAAAGATTGTTCTATGGAAGATTTAAATCAAACCTATAAAGATTTATTTCCTAATCAAAAGGTAATACCTGTAATATTTGGTACACCAAGGGGATTTAAAGTTTCTAATCCTTATATTGCGGAAAAGGCTAAAGAATATAACTATCCTTGCTTATACTTAACTCATTACGATATGGAACCAGAATTTTTAGAAGAAGACGTTTTAAAAGGCGGTTTCCAAGGTTTAAAACCATATTGTTGCAACTGCAAAGCTGGAGTTAATAGTGCAGATGCTGAAATTTTTGATTTCCTACCAGAAAAGCATTTAAAAGTAGCAGATAAACACGGTTGGAAGGTTGTTCTTCATATTTCAAAACCTGACAGACTTAAAAATAAAACCAACATTAAGCAATTAATGGAAATTGAACAAAAATATCCTAACGTTAAACTTATCGTTGCTCATATTGGTAGGGCATACGCTCCAGAAGATATTGGAGATGCTTTTGAAACGTTAAAACATACACAAAATATGTTGTTTGATTTCTGTGCAAACACCCTTCCAGAAGCAACTGAAAAATGTATCGAAGCAGTTGGCACAAAGAGAATACTTTTTGGAACGGATATGCCTATTGCAAAAATGAGAATGTATCGTATTACCGAAAACGGCAACTACATTAACGTTGTTCCACGTGGTCTTTACGGCGACCTTACCGATGCAGAACATATGTTAGAATCTGATGAAGAGAATATTACAAACTTTACCTATGAAATAATTCGTGGGTTTAAAAAGACTGCTGAAAAATTAAGTCTTTCTAAAAAGGATATAGAAGACATAATGTGCAACAACGCAGTAAATTTATATAACATTAAATTTTAAGGAAAAATATGAGTTTTTATCTTGGAATAGACCTAGGCACAACGGGGACTAAATCCGTACTTTTTGATGATGGTGGTAATCTTCTTGGAAAAGGCTATAAAGGCTATTCTTTAATAACCCCAAAAGAAAATATATTCGAGCAATCTCCAGAAGATTGGTATAGCGCCGTTGTAGAAACGGTTAGGTCTGCTATATCAAATTTTGATGGTGTGGTCGATGCTTTATCCGTTTCTGCACAAGGGGGAAGTTTCGTTTTTTGCGACGTTAACGAGAAGGGTGAGATAATTGCTTTAACCAATGCTATCACGTGGATGGACAGGCGTGCAGAATTAGAAGCAGAAGAGTTTTGCGATAAAATTTATGCAATTAACGGTGTAAAAATTGGTGCAGGCTCGGTTTTATCTAAAATTTTGTGGTTTAAAAAACATAAGCCGGAAATTTTTGCCAAAACAAAACTTATTTTATCAACATCTGACTACGTTTATTATAAACTTACGGGTAAAGCGGTTATAGATTATACAAGCGCTGCAATGATGGGCTTTTTTGATAGTGATAAAAACGCCTATAACAAAGAACTTTTAAAGTTAGTTGGGCTAAATGAAAGCCAACTTCCTGTGGTGTTAAATCCGGGTGATTTTATAGATAACGCTAATAAAGAATTTATTTCTAAAGTTGGTTTAACAAAAAACGTAAAAGTTTATTGTGGGCTTCACGATCAATTTGCGGCAAGCCTTGGTGCTAACTATTTTTCTAATAACGACGTTATAATTTCCACAGGCACAACTTGGGTTGTTTATGCAAGAAATTTAGAAAAGAAACATTGTAAATTCTCCACAAGAAAACACCCAGACGGCGGATACGGATATTTTAACTCGGCAGTTAGTTCGGGCACGGTTTTAGAGTGGACTAAAAACAATTATAACCTTTCTTACGACGAGATGAATAAACTTGCCAGTGAAAGTGTTATTGATGAAAAACTTTTCGTTTATCCGTTTGTTTCTGGCAACGGTTCATACAGGGGAGATAACCTTTTAACCTACGGTGTAGAAGGTGTTTCCTTTAAACACAAAAAAGGCGATATTTTTAGGGCGACTATGGAATCGGTTGCTTTTGAAATAAAGCAAATTATTAACGATTTTAAACAAAAAGGTTTCGAGTTAAACAACTTTATAGTGACCGGTGGTGCTACAAGAAGTGATATTTGGATGCAAATTTTATCAGACGTGTTAGGGGAAAAACTCTACATTTCAGAGCAAGTTGACGGGTGTTGTTTCGGTGCTTATTCGGTTGCAAAAAAAGGTGAAACTAATAGTTTTGAAAAATTCCAATTTACAGGTGTAGTAATTGAACCCAACAAGGTTAATAACGCATTATACGAAAAGAAATTTTTAGCGTATAACCAAAACTTATCAATAAAACAAAAATTTTAAAATTAAAAAGGGAGATTTTATGAAAGCAATAGTAAATACAAACGTTATTTTAGAAGATTGTATTTTATTTGACGGAGTTGTTCTATTTGAAAATGATAGAATAGTTAGTGTTGGAAAAAAATCTCAAATTGAAATACCAAAAGATGCCGAAATTATCGATGCAGAAGGTTTGTTTACCGCCCCCGGTCTTGTAGATATTCATAACCACGGTTCGGAAAACAACTTTTTTACCGACAATCCAGAGGAGTGCTGTGCGTATTTCTTAAAACACGGACAAACTACCGTTTTACCAACATTTTATCAAACTTATACAGCAGAAGAAATGATAGAAGGTTGCAAAAAATTAAAAGAATTTTCTCTTTCAGGAAATGGTAGAATTATAAAAGGACTTTATATGGAAGCACCATATATGCGTTCAAGCGGGAGCAATAAAGCTTCGTTTAAGTGGGGAGATGAAATACATATTTCCAGATATAAAGAACTTGTAGACAATATTGCCGATTACGTTAAAGTTTGGGCAATAGACCCTGCGAGAACAAATATCGAAGAATTTATGAATTACGTAAATAAAGTTAAACCTAATTCAGTATTTTCCTTTGGACATTCTGGCGCAACGTCAGAACAATGTGAAAAGGTTGTAGATTTAGGTGTAAAACTTCAAACCCATCACGGGGATAGCGGAAAACCACCAAAAATAAATCAAGCCCGCCACGGTGCAGGGTGCGATGAATATACACTTTGTAATCCGGATATGTATGCAGAACTTATTTGCGACCAAAACGGAATACATTTATCTCCTTACACTATTCGTTCGGTAATAAAGTCAAAAGGTGTGGAAAAAATTATTTTAATTACCGATAGTTATCCAAAAACGGGAGATTATAAAAACGATGAAAGCAAGGGAGTTATGTGGGGACCAGACTTAAACTATGACCCAGAAGGTTGGCTTGCAGGTAGCCACTTAACTTTAGATGGCGCTTGTAGAAACGTTATGTCATACACCCCTTACGGAATATGTAACGTTGTTCGTATGGCAAGTTTAAATCCTGCTAAACTTATCGGGATTGATAAAGATTACGGATCTATCAAACAAGGCAAGGTTGCAGATCTAATTTTAGTAGACAACGCTTTTAACGTTAAAAAGGTATTTTTACAAGGCGAACAAGTAATGTAAATAAAAAACTCTTTTTGGATTTCCAAAAAGAGTTTTTTTAATATTAATTTAATTCTCCGTGGTTGTAAATTGTGAAAACTTCTTTATTTGCGTTTGATGGCAAAACTCCCATAGTTTTTTTAAATACGCGGGTAAAATATGAAAACTCGGTAAATCCCGAACTTAGTGCCGCTTCTGAAACGGAGTAGTTATCTAAAAGTAGCACTCTTGCATTTTGACACCTTACCAAATTTAAAAATTCGATTATCGAGCATCCGGTCACTTTTTTAAAGGTGTGGCTTAAATATCCCTTGCTAAAGTGTAAGTGAGAGGCAAGTTCATCAATAACAATTTTTTTAGTAAAGTTTTCTCTGATATACTCAATAGCATCTCTTATCATATTGACTTTATTGCTTTCTATCGGCAAAAAGTTGTTGCTTTCGCTAACAAATTCTCTACGCAATAAAACGAAAGCAGATATTAATAAAGATAAAA
>JAGBSS010000108.1 GCA_017631725.1 Clostridia bacterium
CGTTTCTTGCAATGCCTAAAATTGTACAATTAAATTTTTCAATTAAAATTTTTGCAACGTTAAAACCAATGCCACCACTGGCGCCAGAGATTATAACAGTTTTGCCATATAACCAACATTTTTTCATAGATTTAATATATTACAATGAAATTTATTTGTCAATAATTTATAAATAAATTATTATTCTTCAACTTGAAAAAACTATAAAATAGTGGTAAAATATATATAATATGAGAGACGTTAACGAACTAATACAAAAACTTAATGAAGAACAGATAAAACCCGTTTTAGATACAGAAGGGGCAGTTTTAGTTATTGCCGGTGCTGGGAGTGGTAAAACACGTGTTTTAACAACGAGAATTGCGCACTTGGTTGCCAACTTAAACGTTAAACCAGAAGAAATTTTAGCAATTACTTTTACCAACAAAGCGGCAGATGAAATGAAAGAACGTTTAACTAAAATTTTAGATTCTGTTTCGGGAATGTGGGTTTCTACAATACATAGTATGTGCGTTAAAATTTTAAGACAAAACGCATATTATTTAGGCTATGATAAATATTTTACAATTTACGATGAAACCGACAAGGAAAAAGTTTTAAAAAGGATATTTACTTCTTTAGGATTAGAACAAGACAAGTTTTTAAAGTCTTTTAAAAATCTTATATCAAGTGCCAAAAACGATTGCTTAGACCCTGATGAATTTGCTCTCGAAAACAAACATATGAACTATATTAATCAGTTTGTATCAGTTTATAAAGAATATGAAAAAGAACTTGCACGTTCTAATTCAATGGATTTTGATGACTTGCTTTGTAAAACGTATAAATTATTTTTGTATAACACAGAAATTGCTGAAAGTTATGCAAGACAATTTAAATACGTTCATATAGACGAGTTTCAAGATACAAACACCGTTCAGTTTAATTTGGCAAAAATTTTATCATCTTATTATAATAATCTTTTTGTTGTTGGAGATGATGACCAAAGTATTTATAGTTGGCGTGGTGCTAAAATAGAGAATATTTTAGAGTTTGATAAAAACTTTAAAAATGCAAAAGTTTATAAGTTAGAAAGAAACTATCGTTCTACAAAAAAGATTTTAGATTTGGCAAACTGCATTATTTTAAACAACACGGGAAGGCGTGGCAAAGAACTTTGGACTGATAAAACTGCAGGAACGGGCATTGAAACCTTTGTTGGTGGAGATGAAAACGCAGAAGCATCTTACGTTTCTATGCAAATAAAAAGTTTAGTTCAGCGTGGGTATTCTTATTCGGACTTTGCCGTTTTTATGCGTTTAAATGCTATTTCAAGGGCATTTGAACAAGAATTTATGAAATATGGAATTCCATATAAAGTTTATGGCGGTTTTAGGTTTTTTGAAAGAAAAGAAATTAAAGACCTTTTATCATATCTAAAAATTATTAATAACGTTAAAGATGACGAGTCTTTTATAAGGGCGGCAACAACTCCAAAACGTGGTATTGGGGATAAAACCCTTTTAACCTTAAAAGAGTTTGCCGTTTCTAAAAATTGTTCTATTTTTGAAGTAATAGATTATGGCTTAGAGTCAGGTCTTTCTTCTGGAACGTTAAGTAAACTTGTAAATTTTAAAAATATGCTTATTTCCTTTAAAGAATTTGAAAAGGAAAACGGCATTTTAAAGGTGCTAAACTATATTATAGATAGCACTGCATTTTTGCTTCA
>JAGBSS010000109.1 GCA_017631725.1 Clostridia bacterium
AGCCGTTTGTTCGCTATACGTCACGTGAGACGCCATATCTCTGCCAATAAATATTTCCTTGTCAGAACCATAAGATATTGGGCCAACCTTGTCACTCATACACCACTCGGTAACCATAAGCCTTTCCCTTTTAGATACCATTTGAATATCACCGCTTGCACCTGCAGAAATATCTTTAATTATAAGTTCTTCTGCAACTCTGCCACCTAAAGTCATAACAATATCATCTAAAAGTTTTGCTTTTGTTAAGTGATTATCATCGTTTTCAGGTCTTGTCATTGTATAACCTGCCGCTTGACCACGTGGGATAATAGAAACTTCGTGTACTGGGTCACAGTTAGGTAAAAGCCTTGCTAAAACTGCGTGACCAGATTCGTGGTATGCCGTAATTCTCTTGTCTGTCTCGGTCACCAATCTGCTCTTTTTTTGTGGCCCTAATAAAACTTTGTTTATACCTTCGTAAAGGTCTTTATTGGTTATATATCTCCTATTTGCCCTTGCCGCTAAAATTGCTGCTTCGTTTAATAAGTTTTCTAAATCTGCGCCACTAAAACCACTTGTCATTCTTGCAACGGTTTTAAAGTTTACGTCTTTTGCAAGTGGCTTATTTCTTGCGTGAACTTTTAATATTGCTTCTCTACCCTTAACGTCTGGCGTATTAACGTAAATTTGTCTATCAAATCTACCCGGTCTTAATAGCGCAGGGTCTAAAATGTCAGCACGGTTTGTCGCAGCCATTACTATAATACCTTCGTTGGTTTCAAAACCATCCATTTGAACTAAAAGTTGGTTTAACGTTTGTTCTCTTTCATCGTGTCCACCACCCATACCTGTTCCACGTTGACGGCCAACCGCATCAATTTCATCGATAAACACAATACAAGGCATACTCTTTTTTGCAAGGTCGAATAAATCTCTTACCCTTGATGCACCTACACCAACAAACATTTCTACAAAGTCTGAACCGGAGATAGAGAAAAATGGAACACCTGCTTCACCCGCAACTGCTTTTGCAAACAAAGTTTTACCTGTTCCGGGAGGGCCAACTAATAAAACGCCTTTAGGAATTCTTGCGCCAAGTTCAGAGAATTTTTTAGGATTCTTTAAAAAGTCTACAACTTCTGCAAGTTCAGCCTTTTCTTCTTCTGCACCGGCAACGTCTGTAAACCTAACTTTTAAATTATGGTTTACCCTTGCATTTGTCTTTGCAAAGTTCATTGCGCCTTTAGTTCCGCCATTAGTTTGGCTAATAAGCAAGAAGAACACAACGGCAACCGCTATCATACCTAAAATAGGTAAAAGCGATGACCAAATAGAACCAGAATTAGGGTTTGTTGTGGTCCAATTAATACCTGCATTTTGTAATACAGCCTTGTAATCTTCTATTTCCCCACTTAATCTAAACACGTTAGATTTAAATGGAATAGCATTTCTCCCATCAATTTCAAGGTCAAAACTTACAACGTAAGAACTAAATACTACGTTATTAATTTTAACGTTTGAGTAATTTCCATAACCTTTTAATGCAGATTTAACACGAGTTAAATTAGATGCATCTATTTCAGTTTTGGTAAGTCCATCTTCGTCTTGCATCATAACCAAGGTATCAAATTCCGAAGTATTTAAAGATACCGAAGATGAAAAGCAATTAGAAAAATATAGTGTTGCACCTAAAATAGCCACAAGCACTAATATTATCCATATAAAACGCGAGCCTGATTTCTTCAAAACTAATCCTCCATATAAATTTATAACTAAATATAACTGATATTATTTCCAATATATTTTTATATATTATACATTATATATTATAAAAATACAACATTTAATTTTGCAAATAACGATAATTTTTAAAATTTTTGCCAAATTTTTTAAAGATTTTATGCGCTATGCACAATTTTTAATTTTGCGTTTATATTTCAATTTAATTAATGTTTTGCATTAAGGCATACTTATAATTTTACTAAATATAGAAAAATAACTATAAATTAGTAAATATCTTTATCATTAAATATATCCTATTATACCATATTGTTCAGGCTAAACTATAACTAATACACCTATTAAAATTGATAAAAGTTGTCAAAAACGTAAAATTCTATATCTTACACTTAGCACAAAATCTGCACACATTTTTAACGCGTTGCAATTTACTTTTACGCAACGCATACTATAATTTACAACGCAAGAACTTTAAATTTTACAAATCATAGCAATATTATTGCTTTACGCACACCATCACTCAATCTTATATCTAAATTTCTTGGAAAAATATATTATATAACTTGTTATCTTTTTTAGCGATTTTAACCATACGTATAGCAGAAAGAAAATTGTTTCACGTGAAACATTTTCCTTTGTCCGAGTGTTCCACGTGAAACTTTTTAAGGCCTTTTTTGGCTACTTTTATGGTTTTTATTGTTAGCGCATAACATTTTTTATAGTTTTTTTGTTATTTTTTAGATAATTTCTTTGTCCTATGAAAATTTTATCCTTTCTTTGTCCGATGAATTTTTGAGAACGTGAAACATTAATTGAGTGGCTTAAATTTGCCAATAATTGCTTAAAATATGCCTAATTTTTGCTTGGGAATTTTATAACTCATTCTGCCTCACAACGTTTAAATGCGATTTTTTGTTGATAAATTTTTATATTTTTTCTGCTTTTTGAAATAGTTTTATCGATGAAGATTTGATAAGTTGGTTTAGATTT
The DNA here is from genome assembly GCA_017631725.1 of Clostridia bacterium. Taxonomy (GTDB): domain Bacteria; phylum Bacillota; class Clostridia; order Christensenellales; family Borkfalkiaceae; genus UBA1259. The sequence goes on from JAGBSS010000109.1 coordinate 2,713, forward strand.
TATTAAAACATACTATAGGGCTTAACTTAACGGATATAATTAAAATAAAACTTGTTATAGAAATATAATTTTAATTAAAGCATCAATAAAGCAGATTTATTTTATCTGTCAATGCAATTACGCAATAAATTACATAAAATTAATTGCGCTATAAATGTATTTTGCGTAGCGCATATTTAAATAATAAAATTTTTTTATTTTATGTTTAGAATTTATGTTTTTTGTCTATATAATATATATAATTATGTATACAGAATGGTCTTATAATTTTTTTAACGTTAGCGCAATTAAAGGTATTGCCGAAGGGTTAAATAAAATTAACTTTTTTAATAAAGAGCCGATAGTTTTATGTATTGGTAGTGATTTAGTTTTAGGTGATAGCCTTGGCCCACTTGTTGGTACGCTTGTAAAACAGATGGGCTGCAATTTTTACGTTTATGGCACACTTAACTCAACAGTCACCGCAAAGGAAATGGTTTACGTAAAAAATTATCTATCTAAACTACATCCTAACAGTTTTTTAATTGTTGTAGATGCCGCCATTGGTGAAGAAAAAGACGTTGGTTTAATTAAACTATTAAAATATGGTATTAGACCGGGGAAAGGAGTAGATAAAAATTTTGAAGAGATTGGAGATGCTTCTATAATTGGTGTCGTTGCAAGTAAATCATTAAAAAATTACAATTTATTTAAAAGCACACGGCTAAACGTTGTTTATCAAATGGCGGAAAAAATTGCGTGTGGAATAAAGCACTATTTAAAAGAATATAAAAAAGGCACAATTTAATTTGTGCCTTTTATAACTATTTATTTAATAAATTTAATGAAAATTTAAGCCTGTTTAACGTTTCTTCTTTTCCTAAAAGTTCTGCAATTTCCATTACACCACCAGGTGTAGATTCTTTGCCAGATATTGCAACCCTTACCGGCCAGAACACTTGACCATTTTTAACTCCTAACTCTGCAACAATTTCCATCATGGCATCGTGAACGGTGTCAAAAGTAAATTCGGATAAATTTTGTATTTTTTCAATTGCCCTTGGAATTATATTTTTTGCTACTTCTGGGTCTGTCTTCATTTTCTTATGAGTGTAAAGTGAAAGGTCGTATTCTTCAAACTCTTCTAAAAAATTAATTTTATCAGGTATTTCATCAAAAATTTCTATTCTTGTTTTTAAAAGCGCTGCAATTTTTTTGTGGTCGTATTTTCCGTAAACCTTGCTCTTTTTCAAAAACTCATCTGCTCTTGATAAAAATTCTTCATCTGACATTTCTTTAATATATTCGCCTGAAAGCCAACGCATTTTTACTTCATCGAAAATTGATGGAGATTTAGAAATTCCTTCTAAATCAAACCTTTCGATAAGTTCACTTAAAGATAGTTTTTCATCGTTAGATTTTGGGCTCCAACCTAAAAGTGCAATGTAATTTACAATTGCTTCTTTAACGTAGCCTTTTTTAACAAAATCTTCGTAAGATGCATCTCCATTACGTTTAGAAAGTTTGTGTTGTGCATCTTTCATAATTGGGGGAAGGTGAATATATGTTGGCCTTTCCCAACCAAAAGCATCGTACATTAAATTATATTTTGGTGTAGAAGATAAGTATTCTGTGCCCCTTATAACGTGGGTTATACCCATTAGGTGATCGTCTACAACGTTGGCAAAGTTATAAG
>JAGBSS010000110.1 GCA_017631725.1 Clostridia bacterium
TTAATTGCATCGTCAAAGTCTTTTGCCGTGTCGCCATCTATTGTAAAAATTCGCTTTGACCTAAAATCTTCTCTCCCAACAATTTCTTGTTCACTTACGCAATTTGGAAGGGCATCTGCTTCCCATATAACGTCTTTTGGAAATTTTTTAGGAATTTTATAAGAATAAAAAATTGCATCTAATTCTGCATTTTTATTGAACTGTCTACCAAAAACTTTAATTACTATTCCCGTTGGGTCTTCATTTTTGGGATAATTGGTTATTTTTACGGCAACTTTATCTCCACTTTTTGCAAAAAGCCCACTATTACAAGCGGGAATTTTAACGTAGCAAAAATACCTATCATCATCAGGTATAACGTAAGCCCCGTTTCTTTTTGAAAAATAAGTACCCGTTAATCTCTCAACTCCCCTTTCTAAAATTTTTAATACGCGAGCTGTTGTTCTGCCGTTTTCATCTAATTTAGATTGGGCTAAAACAAGGTCGCCGTGCATTGCACCACGAAGAGAAGAGTGAGATATAAAATAATCTTTTTCAGTTTTATCTGTTGGAATTAAAAATGCATATCCCCTTCTATTTCCAACAATTTTTCCTTGTAAAATCTTTTTTTCCATATTAAACAAAAAGGCGGTCCATTGGACCGCCGTTAATTTTTTTCTCTATGGCCTTGCTGCTAAAGTTGCCATTATTGCAAAAATAATACATAACACAACGAAAATTATACCGCTTATAATGGTAAGCTTTTTCATTTTATGTTCAAAAGTCTTATTTTTGTTTTTAGATAAAAACGTTTCGGATTGTCCACCTAATGCACCTACGCCAGAAGAATTGCCTGGTTGGAACATGACTACGAGTATAACGAATAATGCACATATAGACATTATAACTAATGCTATAATTTTAATTATTGGCCATACGTCCCAAATACCGCCAGATGCCATTATCATATTAAAGAAGTTGTTCATAATTATCTCCAAATATAAAAATCAAATTCATTTTGCCGTGATATTATATCACATAAATATTGCTTTTACAAGTGTTTTTTATTAGTTTTAATCTAATATTAAAGATTTTCCGCTCATTTCTTTTGGAATTTCTAAATTCATCATATCTAAAAGGGTTGGAGCAATATCGCAAAGTTTTCCACCACTTGATAGGGTTTTACCCTTAAATTCTTTGCCAACAACTATTAGTGGAACAAGGTTTGTGGTGTGCGCTGTAAAAGGTTCGCCGTTTTCTTCACACATTTTATCTGCATTTCCGTGGTCTGCTGTTATTATTGCAGAGCCTCCAATTTCTAATATTTTATCAACTACCTTTTTAACGCAAGTATCAACTGCATTTACTGCTTTAACTGCCGCATCAAAGTCGCCTGTGTGTCCTACCATATCGCAGTTTGCATAGTTTAAAATTACAACGTCGTACTCGCAGTCTTGTAATTCTTCTAAAACCTTATCAGTCACTTCATAGGCGCTCATTTCTGGTTTTAAATCGTACGTTGCAACCTTTGGAGAAGGAATAACAATTCTGGTTTCGCCTTCTACCGGTGGTTCTAATTTTGCGTTAAAGAAAAAGGTTACGTGTGCGTATTTTTCCGTTTCTGCAATATGTAATTGCTTTTTGCCAAGTTTTGCCAAGTATTGTGGCAAGGTGTTTGTAATTTCTTCTGGTGGGAAAGCAACCAACACGTCTTTAAAAGAGGAATCGTATACTGCAAAGCCAACGTAAACAGGTGCTAAAAAGCCCGTTTTTCTTTCAAAATACATATTTTTACCCTTTTCACTATCAACGTAAGGGGTAAAATCTTTTTGAGAAATAGCACGGGAAATTTGCCTTGCCCTATCAGGACGGAAGTTAAAGAATATTACTGAATCGCCTTGTTTTATTAAACCTGTTGGGTTACTGTTTTCAGTTATAACGGTTGGCAAAACAAATTCATCGGTAACACCTTTTGCATAACTTTCTTCTAAAGCCTTAATAGCGTTATCACACTTTTCGCCTTCACCTAAAGTAAGCATATCGTATGCTTTTAAGGTTCTATCCCAGTTATTATCTCTATCCATTGCGTAGTATCTGCCACAAATAGATGCTATCTTTCCGTAACCAATTTTATCAATTTCCGCTTGTAAATCTTTAACAAAATCTATTGCAGAAGAAGGTGGAGTATCTCTACCATCTAA
>JAGBSS010000111.1 GCA_017631725.1 Clostridia bacterium
AATTTCGTTAAGTGATAATTCGCGGGCTAAAACAATTCTTGCAACGCCTTGATTTTTCCAAAACTCAACGGTGTATTTGTTAGTTGTGTTTGCTTGTGTAGAAAGGTGAATTTCAAGCGTAGGAGCAACCTTTTTGCAAAGCGCAATAAGGCCGGCATCAGTAACGATAACGGCGTCAACACCTATACTTTCAAGATATTTAAAATATTCTTCGGCTTTAATAAGGTCGCTATTTTTAGCAAAAATATTAACGGTAACGTATATTTTTTTACCTTTAGAGTGTACGTATTCGGTAGCAAGTTTTAATTCTTCATCGGTAAAGTTGTTAGCGTATGCGCGTAAAGAAAAGTTTTTACCACCAACGTAAACTGCATCTGCACCAAAGTAAAATGCCGTTTTAAGTTTACTAAAATCACCTGCAGGTGCTAATAATTCTAACTTTTTCATACTAGTTTTTCCGTTATACTTATTCCGTCTTCTATATCAAAAATTTCCGTTTTTAATTCTTTATTTTGTTGCAAAAAATTTAGAAAATTTTGCATACTATTTTTTGTTGTATTGTACCTATGTGGAGTTTTTACTTTACCCGAAACGTACCCCCTAAACAAAACGTTATCGGCAAAAAGTATTCCGCCTTTTGAAAGTGCGTTTACTAAATCTGGCGCGTATTCAAAATAGTGTCCTTTAGGGCCGTCTAAAAAAATAAAATCGTATTTTCCGGTAAGGTTTTTTATTATTTCACTTGCATCGCCAATAAAAATTTTAGCCCTTTCGCTAACGCCAAAATCTAAGTAATTTTGTTTTGCTTCTTGCACCTTTTCTTCATCTATTTCAATACCCGTAAGTTTTGCAGTTTCGCAACTTAATAGCATTGCAATGCCTGATAGCCCAACGTTAGTACCAATTTCTAAAATGCTTTTCGGCTTTTTTTCTTTAACTAAATTTACAAGAATTTCAAAAGACTTGTCCCTTAAAATAGGATTGCCTTTTAAAACTGCTTGTCTTCTCAAACTGTAAATTCTTTCCACTATACCACCATTACTACAGGTAAAATCATCGGATTTTTCTTGGTCTTTTTATAGAGATAATTTTTAAGTGAACGGCGAATTAAAGAGTTAATTTCGCTTTCATCTTTAATAGCACGCATATCAATTTTATTTAAAAAGGTTGCTAAAGTATCCTTTGCTTCTTCTATCATATCTTCGCTTACAACAAGCCCTTTTCCTATAATCTCTAAAGAAGTTAAGGTAGCACTTTGCTCACTAACGCCTACTACAACAACAACCAAACCATCTTCTGAAAGATGAATTCTATCACGGAGAACAAAACTATCTACCCCATCTAAAGTGACGCCGTCTACAAATTTAGAACCTGCTTTAAAACGTTCTCCCCTTTTCATTGAGTTAGAAGTAAATTCTATCGTATCACCAATTTCTGCTATTAAAGTGTTGCCCTTTCTAACACCAACGCTTTCTGCTAAATCGCTATGCTTTTTTAAGTGCCTATATTCGCCGTGAACGGGTATAAAAAACTTTGGCTTAACAAGTGAGTGCAATACCCTTAATTCCCCTTTAAGAGCGTGACCGGAAACGTGAATAGGCTCTAACGACTCGTAAATAACTTCTGCCCCAAGTTTATAAAGCCTGTTTATTACACCATAAATCATTTTTTCATTACCGGGGATAACAGATGCAGAAATTATAACGGTATCTCTTTCCCCAACGACAACTTTACTTATTTCTCCACTTGCCAAACGGGTAAGCGCACTCATTGGCTCGCCTTGAGAGCCTGTAGAAATTATAACAAGTTCTCCATCTCTAAAGTTTTCGCATTTTTCAACGTCTATAATTAAATTTTTAGGTATTGTTATTTCGCCAATTTTAGATGCCGCTTCTACCGTGTTTATCATACTTCTACCTAAAAAGGCAACCTTTCTTTTATACTTTACGGCTAAATCTAAAATTTGCTGTACCCTATGAACGTTAGAGGCAAAGGTTGCAATAATCAATCTTCTATTTACGTTTTCACTAAACACGTGGTCTAACGTTTCTTTAACCACAGACTCACTCATTGTAGTGCCTTCTATTTCAATATTGGTAGAATCTGCCATCATTAACAAAACGCCTTCGCTACCAATTTCGCCAATTCTTGTTAAATCCATTGTTTCGCCGGCAACGGGGGTATAGTCTATTTTAAAGTCGCCAGAGTGAAAAACCGTACCTACAGGTGTTTTTATTGCTAAAGCAACTGCACCTGCAATAGAGTGATTAACGTTTATAAATTCAACCGAAAAAGCACCAAGTTTTACAACTGAGCCCGCTTTTATGCAATTAAAAACAACGTTGTCTAACTTATGTTCTTTAATTTTGCTTTCTATTAAAGTTAGGGTTAGTTTTGTGCCAAATACGGGGGCATTTATCTCCTTTAAAAAGTAAGGAAGAGCACCAATATGGTCTTCATGCCCGTGAGTTATAACTATACCACGAATTTTTGACTGATTTTCTATTAAATAACTATAATCTGGAATTACAAGGTCAACACCCGGCATGTTTTCACCTGGAAAACTCACGCCTGCATCTATAACGATTATGTCTTTGCCAAACTCTAATGCAGTCATGTTTTTACCAATTTCGCCAACGCCACCTAAAAACCTGACCTTTAAAACCCTTTCCTTTTTTTTGCTATTTATATTTCTTTTATCTTCGGTAACCGAATTGTTTTTTTGTTTTTTCAAAATGTCTCCTTATATTGCCTAACCAATGCTCGTTTTTTTATATTATACACAATTTTTTTAAAAAAGTAAATTATTAACGTTTTATTATACTAATTTTAATTAACATTATAGGTAAAACACTTGTAAAAAATTAAATTTAAGAGTATACTTAATGTAATTAAC
>JAGBSS010000112.1 GCA_017631725.1 Clostridia bacterium
AATAGCAACTAAAATAGGAGTTTCTGCAAAATAAACTTTAGAAATACCTGCAAGTTTCGCCACAGATTCGTATTTTTTTAACATTTCAGCATTAGAACCACAAGGAACAGAAAATAATGCGTGCGCATTAGAAAGTTTGCTTTCCATGCCGGATTTTCTTAAAAATTCTGCTAAAAGTTTTGCTGCAACCTTAACGTTTACAATTTCACCTTCGAAAATTGGGAAAATAATTTTTGTATTTTCCGATGTTTTTCCAATAAGTTTTCTTGCATCAAGTCCAAAAGCTTTTATTTCGTTTTTGTTATTTTGATTTACTGCAATAGCCGTTGGCTCGCTTAAGACAAGACCACTACCCGTTTTATATACGTTTGTAAAAGCACTATCAAAATCTATAGCAAATTTTAAAGCTGCCATTTTTCTCCTATTTAAAACGAACGCAAAATTGCGTTCGTTTTCATTTTAAAGTATTTCTAAATTTTTTCTAAAGACCTTTCTAAAATCTTGAGCAACTTGCATTGCAGAGTTTATTTCAAGAGTTGCATCACCCGTCACTTCAGTTTTCATAATGAAAGAATCACCTAAAATATCGCAATTTACACAAGAAACTAAAGAAGAAAGCCCCCTGTCTAAAAACGTTGCAATTTTTAGCATTATGCCCATTTTTCTAACTGCATCTAAATCTTCATCGTTTACCAAGTCGTGATATCTGGACCACTCTAAAAGATTTATTTCATCGATAGAAGTGCTTGATGCTACAAAAGATGCTAAAACTATATCTCTATGGCAAAGACCATAAATGTTAGAATTTAAAATAACGTAAGCACTATTCTTTTCAAAGTTATAAAAACCAACACGTTTTCCCGTTTCATATAAATAAGCAGCAACCTTTAAAATTTTAAGGTATTGCCTTGGGAATTTGTGTAAAACCCTTAATTGTTTGAAAAGTTGAACGGATAAATTAACAACTTGCTCTGTATGTTTTGCATCGCAATCAAAGAAATCTGCAATAGATGCTAAACTTGACGTTAAAACGTCTGATATAGGCTTATCTATCGTAGAAGGTAAAATTTGATTAAATAAAATACCTGTTCTCGAACCACTACCGCTTATTGTAATATCTGATAAGCCAACGTATTTCTTAAATGCGGCAATTGCAGCCATTGCACTTGGTAAAATATCTGCCCTGTTGCTTGATAAACCTTTAATTTTCTTTTTACGGTCAAGATCAAGAGATTTCAACAAGTCGTAAACGTGGTTAAAATCTTGTTCCGAAACAACGTAGTTATGAATTGTTTTTAATGGATACTTTTTCATTATTTTTGTCATACGACAAATATTTCTAAAAGAACCACCAACACCAATCATTTGTGCTTCTGGATCAACATCTTTAAGCCAATCAATTTGTGATAATTGTTCGGTAAAGAAATCTTCTACCCTTTTAGCTTGTTCTTCAGAAGATAAATTTTCCCCTTCTATCATTTCGGTTAAAGTAATAGAGCCGAAAGGAAGAGTTGCAAAATTAAGCAAGTTTCTTCTATTATAATATACAATTTTTGTACTTCCACCGCCAATTTCTAAAATTAGCCCTTTTGGAATATCCATAGTGTTAATAACACCACGATAAACGTACATTGCTTCTTCCTCTGCAGATAAAACCCTAAATTTTATACCACAGGTTGCAGAAACCTCATCTAAAAAACTACGCTGATTTTTTGCAGTACGAACAGCAGCCGTTGCGACTGC
>JAGBSS010000113.1 GCA_017631725.1 Clostridia bacterium
AGCAGTAGAAGCTCTTCCAGCAGAAGAACAAGCAGCAGCAAAAGCAGAATATCTTAAAAAAGCATTAAAAGATAAAGAAAAGTTCTCTCTTCGTCCTGTTGCAGAAAGGCTTGCAGAAAAACTTGGTCAACCTGTAACTTTTGCAACCGACCTTGTTGGAGCATCTGCAGATGCAGCAGTTAGCGAAATGAACAATGGAGACGTTGTTTTACTTGAAAACACTCGTTTTATGGCTGGAGAAGAAAAGAGAGATGAAGAACTTTGCAAAAAACTTGCATCTTACTGCGATATTTACGTTAACGATGCATTTGGTACTGCACACCGTTCACACGCAACAACTGCAGCAATTGCAGAATACGGCTTTGTAGACACGGCAGTTTGCGGTTTCTTAATTGAAAAAGAACTTTCAGTTATGGCAGATGCTTTAGAAAATCCTGTTTCTCCTTTCGTTGCAATTTTAGGTGGTGCTAAAGTAGCAGACAAACTTAAAGTTATTGCAAACCTTTTAGAAAAATGCGATACACTTATTATCGGTGGTGGTATGGCATACACCTTCTTAAAGGCAAAAGGATATGAAGTAGGTAAATCCCTTGTAGATAACGAACAAATCGATTATTGCAAAGATATGCTTGCAAAAGCAGAAAAACTTGGCAAAGAAATACTTTTACCTGTAGATGCAGTTACCACTTTTGAATTCCCAAATCCTATCGATGCACCTATTGAAACTAAAGAATATAAACTTGGTGAAATCCCTGCAGACGTTATGGGTTTAGATATCGGTTCAAAATCTGCTGAAATTTTTGCAGAAAAAGTTAAAACTGCAAAAACCGTTATTTGGAACGGACCTATGGGCGTATTTGAAAACCCAATTCTTGCAAAAGGTACTAAAGCAGTAGCAAAAGCATTAGCAGAAACAGATGCAACTACCATTATTGGTGGTGGCGACTCTGCTGCAGCAGTTGCTCAACTTGGCTATGCAGACAAAATGAGCCATATTTCAACCGGTGGTGGCGCTTCTCTCGAACTTTTCGAAGGCAAAAAACTTCCTGGTATTGAATGTTTAAACGATAAATAATAAATCACGGAGATAAAAAATGAGAAAACCAATTATTGCAGGCAACTGGAAAATGAACAAAACCGCTAAAGAAGCGGAACAACTTATTGCAGAACTTAAACCTTTAGTTAAAGGTGCAAAACCAGAAGTAGTGGTTTGTGTTCCTTATACTGACCTTTGGGCAGTTAGCAAGGCTATTGAAGGCAGCAAAATTAAACTTGGTGCAGAAAATGTAGCTTGGGCAGATAGCGGTGCTTTCACTGGTGAAATTTCTGCTGACATGCTTAAAGAAATAGGTGTTGAATACGTTATTATAGGTCACTCTGAACGTCGCCAATATTTTGGTGAAACAGATGAAAGCGTAAACGCAAGGTTAAAACAAGCATTAAAGAAAGGCTTAAAACCAATTGTTTGCGTTGGTGAAACTTTAACCGAAAGGGAAAAGAACAAAACCAAACGTGTTTTAAAGAAACAAGTTATAGATGGATTTAAAGACATAACTGCAGAAGATTTTGCTTCTATCGTTATTGCTTACGAACCTGTTTGGGCTATTGGTACAGGCAAAACTGCAACTGCAGAAGATGCAAATAAAACCATTGGCTTTATTAGGTCTTTAGTTAAAAAGACTTGGGGCGCACAAGTTGGCAAAGAACTTCGTATTCAATACGGCGGAAGTATGAAACCTTCTAATGCAAAAGAACTTATGGCTATGAGAAATATCGATGGTGGCCTTATTGGTGGTGCAGCATTAAAAGCAGAAGACTTTGCAGGTATTGTAAACTATAAAAAATAAATAAGAAAAGGCACGAAAACGTGCCTTTTTTAAAGGATAATTATGAAAAAACCAGCATGTATTATAATTATGGACGGTTATGGTGTTAACTCTTGTGAAAAGGGTAATGCAATAAAGGCATCAGGCAGTCCTAACGTAAACAATCTTATTAAAGAATACCCTTCAACCGTTATTGGTGCAAGTGGAATGGACGTTGGCCTTCCAGAAGGGCAAATGGGTAACTCTGAAGTTGGGCACTTAAACATTGGTGCAGGCAGAATTATTTATCAAGATTTAACAAAAATTACGAAATCTGTTTTAGATGGCGATTTTTTTGAAAATTCCGCACTTTTAAAGGCAACGGACAACGCAGTAAAAAATGGTAAAGACTTACACCTTTTTGGTCTTTTATCAACGGGTGGCGTACACTCTCATATAACTCACGTTTACGCACTTTTAAAGCTTGCAAAA
>JAGBSS010000114.1 GCA_017631725.1 Clostridia bacterium
GTGACGTAACAGCATCTACCATTATTAGAGAATGCAAACAACGTGGCAAAGGTGTTAAAACTACCGATGGCGAAGGCGTATGGCTTGATACCCCAATGATTGAAATGATTGGTGGCGAAGGCACTATTGAAAAACGTATTCCTGCTATGATGAGAATGTTTGGTAAATATGGCATAGATATTAGAAAAGAACCTATCTTAATTTATCCAACACTCCACTATCAAAACGGTGGTATAGACATTTCTGACAACGGCGAAGCAGGTATTAAAAATCTTTTCGTTGCAGGCGAAGCAGTTGGGGGCATTCATGGTAGAAACCGTTTAATGGGCAACTCTTTATTAGACATTATCGTATTTGGTAGAAATGCAGGTAAATATGCAAGCGAAAGGGCAAAAGAAGTTACCGTTGGCAAAATGAATTTAGACCACGTTAACGCTTTTAATAAAGAACTTAAAGATGCAGGTTTAAACCCAACAAAACTTTCTCCACAAGTTCTCCCTGACTATAGAAGAAAGGACATGTAATTTAAAGGAGCAAAAATGGAAAAATCTTCAAAAAAAGTATGGCGTATACCCGTTATTGCGGTTATAGCAGCCGTTGTTGCGTGGCTTTTGTACAACGTGTTTGTAGCAGAAAGTGCAAACAAAGTGTACTCAATACCAAACTTGTTATTCGTTTTATTTGTAGTTGTTGCACTTGGTTATCTTTTAGGTAGAATAACTATTAAGGGTGTTTCACTTGGTACTGCAGGCGTGTTTTTAGTGGCAATTTTAGTTGGCTTTTTATGTACGCTTATTCCAGAAGACCTTCCAATTTTAGGAAGCCTTCATATGCACGGCGAAATTAAAAACGAAGCAGGTGAAGTAGTTCAAAATGCATCTACAATTGTAAAATATTTTAAAAGTGTTATTCAAAACGTTGGTTTAGTAATGTTTGTTGGTTCTGTTGGTTTTATTGCAGGTCCAAAGTTCTTTAGAGATTTAAAAAAGAACTTTAAAACATACATAGTAATGGGTATTGTAATAATTTTAGCAGGCACGGCAGTTGCAGTTGGTTTTGCATTAATTCCGGGTATCGGTCCAGATTTTTCTGCAGGTATTTTATCCGGTGCATTAACTTCTACTCCAGGTTATTCTGCTGCATTAGAAGTTTCTTCTAACCAAGGTTTAGTTACTTTAGGTCACGCAGTAGCATATCCTTTTGGCGTTATCGGTGTTGTATTATTCGTTCAACTTATGCCTAAATTCTTAAAGTCTAATATGGAGGTAGAAAGGGGCTTATTAAAAACCGATGTTATAGAATCTGCAAACAAAAAATCAACCCCTAAACTATTTAAATGCGAAGAATTAGGTATTATGCCATTAGCACTTGCTATTATTTGTGGTTTATTGGTTGGTGCAATTAAAATTCCACTTTCTGGTAAAGGCTTTGCCGGACCTTGTTTCTCATTAGGAACAACGGGTGGTGTTTTAGTAATGTGCTTGGTATTTGGTCACTTTGGCAGAATTGGTAAACTTTCATTAGAAGTTCCTACCCACACCGCAAAAGTATTACGTGAATTAGGTCTTGTATTATTCTTAGTTGGCACAGGTGTAGACGGTGGTGCATCTTTAGTAACACAAATTTCAGCAAACAGCAGTGGTGCAATGATAGTTGTATACGGACTTATTGCAGGTATGGTTATGACAATTGTTCCAATGGTAGTTGGTTTCTTCTTGGGCAAAAAAGTGTTAAAATTACCACTTTTAAACAACCTTGGCTCAATTACCGGTGGTATGACTTCTACTCCAGCACTTGGAACTTTAATTAACACCGCTGAAACGGAAGACGTTGCCGGTGCATACGCATCTACCTATCCTATAGCGCTTGTATTAATAGTATTAGCTTGTAACCTTATGATAGGTTTAATTGGTTAGTAAATAGTGTAATAAAAGTTAAAAAAAATTTAAAACACCCCTTGAAAAGGCCGTTTTGATATGGTATAATATCAAAGATAAGCAAAGGAGAAAGGGGTATGAAAAATTTAGTTATAAGTGAAAACTATAACAACAAATTTTATTCCTTGTCTAACTGTCTTATTTTTTACACAATAAGTATCTAAAAGTCCCCATTTTTGGGGGCTTTTTTTAAAAAATTACTTTTTGGAGGTCACAAATGAGCAAACAAGGTTTAGTTTATCAAGTAAACCAAAAACCGCCGTTCGGTAAAAACTTAATTTTTGCTTTCCAACAATTTTTAGCTATTATCGCGGCAACAATTTTAGTTCCTGTATTAGCAGATAAAACAGGCGTATATTTAAGCCAATCTGCAGCACTTTTAGGCGCAGGCGTAGGTACAATAATTTATTTATTACTTACCAAGTTTAAAAGCCCTGTATTTTTAGGCTCTTCATTCGCGTTTATATTCCCATTATCTATAGCAGTTGCATACGGCTATTTGGGTATATTCCTTGGCGCAGTATTTGCAGGTTTAGTATACTTGCTTTTAGCATTGATTGTTAAAGTAGCAGGCACAAATTGGATTACTAAACTTATGCCACCTGTAGTTATCGGTCCTACCGTTGCACTTATTGGTTTAAGCCTTTCCGGCTCTGCAATGAACAACGTTATGAACACCGCTGGTGGCCCTGCAGGTTATAATTTAGTTAGTATTTTAATTGGTATTGTAACCTTCTTAATTACAATTATTGTTTCAGTTAAAGGCAAAAAAGGCTTAAGACTTTTCCCATTCGTAATTGGTGTATTAGGCGGATACGTATTAGCAGTTATACTCACCTTAATTGGCAAGGCTGCAAACGTTTCTTATTTGCAACTTGTAAGCTTTGAACCTTTTGCAAAAATTGCAGACATTAAAGAATGGCTTCCAAATTTAACCTTCCTTGGTATATTTAAAGAAGGCGCATCTAAATTAGATGGATTTGCAGGTGTTGTTTCTATATTTGTAACCTTTGCTCCTGTAGCACTCGTTGTATTTGCAGAACACATTGCAGACCACAAAAATATTTCTACCATTATTGGAACAGACCTTTTAAAAGACCCAGGTTTACA
>JAGBSS010000115.1 GCA_017631725.1 Clostridia bacterium
GAAAGGCAAGAAATTATTAAACAAACCTTGGCAGATTTTAGAATTAATGCAGAACCACAAAGTTATGTTCAAGGTCCTTCAATTACGAGATACGAAATTATGATGCCTGCAGGTGTTTCGGTTAAAAGGGTTTTAAATTATTCAGAAGACCTTCAAATGCGCCTTGCAGTTAAAAACGGCGTTAGGATAGAAGCACCAATCCCCGGTAAAAATCTTGTAGGTATAGAAGTTGCAAACAACTATAAAGTTACCGTTGGGTTAAGGGAAGTTATGGAAGGTATGGTTGGCCAAAAAGCCAAACCTTATTCGCTTATGTTCGGTATTGGTAAAGACGTTGTCGGCACTATTAAAAGCGACGATTTAGCAAAAGGCCCACACTACTTGGTTGCAGGTACAACCGGTTCAGGTAAAAGCGTTTGCTTAAACGGAATTATTACAAGTTTAATAATGCGTTATGGTCCACAAGACTTAAGGTTTATTTTAATAGACCCAAAAAGGGTAGAATTTAAAAAATACGAGCATTTGCCACACCTTTTAGTAGATGAAATTATAAACGAACCACAAAAGGTTTTAGCGGCGCTTACTTGGGCATATGAAGAAACGGAAAGAAGAAATATTCTCTTTGAAAACTGCGAAGTTCCCGTTAAAGATTTAGAAGCCTATAACACTTTAATTGCAAAAGACGGAAAAAGCAGACTTGCAAGGATTGTTATTTTTGTAGACGAACTATCAGACCTTATGGCAAGGTGTAAAAAAGAGTTAGATGAAAAAATTTGTATGATAGCCCAAAAGGCACGTTCAGCAGGTATTCACCTTGTTTTAGCAACTCAATATCCTTCTACCCAAGTTATTACAATGACAATGAAGGCAAACCTGCCATCGAGAATTGGTTTTAAGGTAGCAAGCCATATAGAATCGGGTGTTATTTTAAATGAAACCGGTGCAGAAAAACTTTTAGGCAACGGGGATATGCTTTATAAAAACTCTACCCAATCTAACACGGAAAGATACCAAGGTGCGTTTATTTCAGATAGGGAAATTCACGGCGTTGTTTCTTATATTAGGGAAAATAACGAGTGCCATTACGACGTTAAACTTGCCGACAGGTTAGAAAAGGCAATGAAACCAAAAACGGAAAGCGCACCTTCAGGGGAAATATCTATAGATAGCGACAATTCTGCAAATAACGATTTATTTGTTCAGGCATTAGAACTTGCAATTGCCTCTGGAACGGTGTCCATATCTCAACTTCAACGCCGTTTCCAAATTGGTTATGCAAGGGCGGGCGGAATTGTTGATAAAATGGAGCAACTCGGCTACGTTTCAGGAAACGAAGGGGCTAGGGCAAGGCAAGTTTTAATTACGAGAGAGGAGTTCGAAGAAAAATACGGACCAATGGCAGACTAATATGAAAAAACTTAAAAAACTTGGCGTAATTTCTTTAGGTTGCGATAAAAACAGGGTTGATACCGAAAAGGCTTTGGGGTTTTTAAAGGACCAAGTCGTTTTAGTTAACGACCAATCGCAAGCGGAAATTATAATTGTAAATACCTGTGCTTTTTTAAAAACTGCAAGAGAAGAAGCAATAGAAGAAGTTTTATTGCTTGAAGACCTTAAAAAAAGTGGCAGTTTAGAAAAAATTATACTTACAGGTTGCTTACCACAACTATATAAAAAAGAACTTTATTTAGAGTTAGATTTTGTAGATGCCTTTTTAGGTGTTTCCGACTATGAAAAGTTACCACAAGTTATAGAAAGAATTTATAACGGAGAAAGAGTAATAGAAGTTGGCGAGCCTAAAAATTACGCATCTTGCCAAAGGGTTTTAACAACTGAAGGGTATGCTTATTTAAAAATAGCAGATGGATGTTCTAACCATTGTACATATTGTCTTATTCCATCAATTAGGGGTAAATATCGTTCTATTCCCATAGAAGAACTTGTAGAAGAAGCAAGGTCGCTTGGAGAATTAAAAGAACTTATTTTAGTTGCGCAAGACGTGACTGCTTACGGCAAAGATTTTAACAACGGAACAAATTTAGTAACTCTTATTAAAAGACTTTCTAATTTAGATAATATTTTAGGAATTCGCCTTTTATACTGCTATCCAGAAGGCATAACCGATGAACTTATTCACGAACTTTCGGTTAATGCAAAAATGATAAGGTATTTAGATATTCCAATGCAACACGCATCTGATTCCGTGTTAAAGAGAATGGCAAGGCGTGGCACTTATAGGGAGTATTTAGACCTAATTTATAAGTTAAAAGAAAGGGTAAAGGGAATTTCTATTCGTTCTACTTTTATAGCCGGTTTCCCAGGGGAAACAGAAGAAGATTTTAACACTTTATTGCAGTTTATAAATAGTGCAAAACTTAATTCTGTAGGGTTTTTTAAATATAGTAAAGAAGAAGGCACGCCTGCCTTTAAATTAAACGGGCATTTACTTGAAAAAGTAAAAAATTATAGGCTTAAAAAACTTTATAGTGCACAGAAAAAAATAAGTTTACAATTAAACAAAGATTTAGTAGGAAAAACATTTTCCGTCACTTGCGAAGGGTTTAGTTTCGACACCTTAACCTATTACGGAAGAGCTTATTTTTCCGCAC
>JAGBSS010000008.1 GCA_017631725.1 Clostridia bacterium
ACAAATGCTAAAACAATTGGATTAACGTTTATTGCCCTTATTTTATCCATTTTGTCGCCTAAACGAAACACAAACTATACCCCACGATAATTTCATATATATTATACAATATTAATTAAAAAATTACAATAGAAAAGCCCGATTTATTTATCGGGCTTTTAATATTTCTTTTATTCTATCACTATATTTTCAGAATTAATAATTTCAATATTTAAACCATTTAAGTCGCTAATTTTATTGCCATTCCAAAATATGTTTTTAAAGTAAACATTTTTAATCTTTTCTTTCTCATCTCCAATTATAGAAGAGCCGTAAACGTCTGTTGGGGCATAAAATCTTATGTTTTTAAATTCAACGTTAAATATTTTTCCAAGATTTGTGCCACTTTTTGTATACTCGTGATGAAGCATGTTTAAAAAAGCAAATGGTTTAGGCTTATGTGTTTTAGTTTCATCTACGTTTGGAATTACAAATGGATGCTCTTTTTGTATTAATGGAATAGGATTATCTTTTTCAAATTCAACGGATATATTGTCAAATTTTATATCATGTATTTCCATATCATCTGTATTTGTAACGTCAAAAACAGCACTAGCACCAAAAAGAACGTAACAATTTTGGAAAACGACATTTTTAATTTCTTTCGCACCTGACAAAACACCAACGTGTAAGGCATTATTCCAATCGTTAAAAATAACGCAATTATCAACTAAAACGTTGTAAGAATTACTTTCTCCTTCCACATCATCTAACCCACGAACGTAAACACCATCGTCAAAAGAACGAATAAAGCAGTTTTTAACTACAACATTAGAACTTCCGTGTAAACATACGCCATCTGTGTTATATCTCCAGCAACCTATAATATTAATACCATCAATTTCAACTTTATCGCATCCATAAGTTGCTAAATTGTAAGCAAGTGAATCTTTAATAATAATTCCGGAAATATTAATATTTTTACAAAACTCTAATCTAATAGTAAAATCTCTTTCTGCATTGTTAAACGCTCTGTCGCCAAATGTATACGGCATTTCATATAAAATTCGTTCTTTATTTTTACTGTTATCTAAAGTACCTTTGCCAATAATATTTATGTTTTCACAATCTCTAACGTGTATACAGCCATAAACAACAGCACCTTCATCAATAAATACCGTTTGATTACTTTCTAAATTTAAAATTCCTACATCGTGCTCGCCTTTTCCAAAATATAAAACGTTTTCATAGTTTTGGTCACTGTAATTTCCTATCTTATTATAAAAGATATGAATTGCAAACCTATAATCATTAATTAAAACAACGTATCCACCATTGTTTTTTATTTTAAATGAAAGTTCCCTATCTTTAAAGCAAGGTTCTTCAGATTTTTCGTATGGTTTAAGTCTTACAGATTTAATTTCAAATGGTAATTTTATAATACAATCCAACTCTTCATCTCCTTCTAAAGAAGCAAAGTAATTAATTTGCCTTTGGCTTTCGTGCCTTTGTCTACCGGGCCATCTAGCGTTTATAGGATAAACCGAAGTATAACATTCCCTTACCGAAACTTTTTTGCCGTTTGCAAAAAACTCTATTTTATCAGTTAAATCATAACTATTTTCTTCATATATTCTAAACATAATTACCTCTTCTTCTTTATCCACATTATAGCACAAGAAAAATGCTAATAATATATAAAATTAATCAAAAAATATAATATTTTAATCATTAATTAACGGGTTTGTATACAGACTGCTCTGCTAAATAAGATATAACTCCTTTAAAAATTGTATAAGCAAGTTTATCTTGATAATCTTCACTAACTAAAAGTTCCTAATCTTGGCTATTAGATAAAAAACCGCATTCTGCAATTACTGATGGATAATCGGAGCAATTTAAAA
>JAGBSS010000116.1 GCA_017631725.1 Clostridia bacterium
GTTTGTTATCATTATTTACCTTTTCCACAGTATAATTTGGGTAAAGTTTGGTAAATTTGTTTACGTGATTTCTTTTTGCTGCAAGTTTTTTGCCCGAATATTCTTTAAAGGTTTCAACTAAATAAATATAGTCGCTCCACTCTCTTTCAAAATAGTTCTCCGCTAAATAATACCTGTTTTTTAAAAATTCTGCTTGGCTTTCCGTTAAGCAACAAAAACATAGTGGTTTAAAGGTTTTTTGTGCATAGTTTTCTATTTCTTTAAGGGCATCTTCTACGTTGTTGCCAACGGGGAAATAAAAGGCTTCGCCATAACTTTCTTCAAACTCTTTTAAAATAAGAGTATCGTTAACGTAGGCGTATTCTATGCTAAAAGCATCACCCCAAATATATCTTGTCCCTATGGTAAAATCGCAAAAATAACCTTGTTCTTTGCCAAAAACCTTTTTTATTTCTTCTACGTTTTTTTCTAATTTTTTAAACTGAATCATAACTTTAAAAAAGGGGCTTTAAGCCCCCTTTATTATTTATTATTTTTTACAAACTCTAAAATGTCTGCAAGTCTATCTAAGTCGTCTCTTGTGTAGTAGTCAATGTAAATTCTGCCCTTTTTATCGTTGCCAATAGCGTTTACTTTTGTGCCAAACACCCTTTGCATTGAAACAATTAAATCTTTAAGTTCGGCTGAAAGTTCTTGCTTAATTTTCTTTTTAGCCTTTTCTTCTGGTGGAGCAAAATATTCTTTAACCTTCTTTTCTATATCTCTAACAGAAAGCCCATCTTTAACTGCGTTTTCGGCAATTTTATATTGGTCTTTTTCAGGAACGGAAATAAGAGCCCTTGCGTGGCCTGCAGAAAGATTTCCGTTTGCAACCATTTTAATAACGTCTTGAGATAATGATAAAAGCCTTAACGTGTTTGCAATTGCAGGGCGAGATTTACCAATTCTGTCTGCTAAATCTTCTTGAGTTAAGCCGTAATCTTCCATTAAAGAACGCATTGCAGTTGCCGCTTCTATTGGGTTTAAATCTTCTCTTTGTAGGTTTTCTATTAAAGAAATCTCTTTAATTTGGCGTTCGTTGTAAGTTTTAACAATAACGGGAACTTTGCTTAAGCCTGCAAGTTTACTTGCCCTAAACCTACGTTCGCCGGCGATAATCATATACCTGTCGCCACTTTTGTTTACAATTATCGGCATTATAACGCCATGTTTTTTAATAGAATCGGAAAGTTCTGCAAGAGCAGTTTCATCAAAAACTTTTCTTGGCTGATTTGGGTTTGCGAAAATAGAACTAACTTCTATTTCGGTGACACCCTGATTTTGACTTTCGTCTTCTTCAAAAAGTAAACTTTTGCCGTAATCTTCTTCCGTTTGAGAGAATAAAACGGATAAACCTTTTCCTAAACCTCTTTTATTATTCATAACAATCTCCGTTAGTTTTTCCTAATTGGTTGTCTTTCTAAAAATTCATCTGTTAAAGCCCTATAAGCCCTTGCGCCAGAACATCTCGTATCGTGCATCATTATAGGAACGCCGTGGCTTGGTGCTTCTGCCAACCTAATGTTTCTTGGAATAACCGTTTCAAAAACGCGTTTGCCAAAAAACTTTCTTATTTCAGCAGAAATTTGCCTTGAAATTATAGCCCTGTTGTCGTTCATTGTTAAAACTACACCTTCTATTTTTAGTTTTTCGTTAAGGTGTTTTACAACAAGTTTAATAGTGTTCATAAGTTGGCTTAAACCTTCTAACGCGTAATATTCGCTTTGTATTGGAATTATTACCGTGTCGCTAGATGCAAGTGCGTTTATTGTCAAAAGCCCAAGAGATGGCGGACAGTCTATCATTATAAAATCGTAAGAGTCCCTTGCCTTTTCTAACACGTTTCTTAAAACGTGTTCTCTGCTTTTAACATAAACTAATTCTACCTCTGCGCCTGCTAAATCTATGTTAGAAGGCAAAATATCAAGCCCATCTACACAAGTTTTTACAACTGCTTCTGCTATAGGCATTGCATCTATCATAACGTTATAAACGGAGTTTTTAACTTCTGATTTTGCAAAGCCCAAACCACTTGTTGCATTACCTTGTGGGTCAAGGTCTACAAGCAAAACTTTTTTGCCAAGATTTGCTAAATATGCAGACATATTAACACACGTGGTAGTCTTGCCTACGCCACCTTTTTGGTTAGAAAACGCAATAATTTTTCCCATAAGTTTTCCCCTGTAAAAATGATAGATTATTCTTTATTTACGCCTTTTCTTAAGAAAGGATTTTCTTGTAAGTTTTTTTCGTTTGAATCCATAAACTCTATAATTTCTTCTACCGATTTGCCTTCCATAATCATATCAACTTCTTCGGTAAAGATAGTTTCACGTTCTACTAAAAGCCTTGCCATTGTATCTAAAAGTGATTTGTTGTCTTTTAAAAGTTTTCTTGCTTTTTCAAGTGCGCCATTTACAATATCCTTAATTTCTTGGTCAATTAACGCAGCCGTTTGTTCGCTATACGTCACGTGAGACGCCATATCTCTGCCAATAAATATTTCCTTGTCAGAACCATAAGATATTGGGCCAACCTTTTCACTCATACCCCACTCGGTAACCATAAGCCTTGCCCTTTTCGTAACTGCTTGAATATCCCCAGATGCACCTGCAGATATATCTTTAATTACTAATTCTTCGGCAACCCTACCACCAAGCGTCATAACTATATCGTCTAAAAGTTTTGCCTTGGTTAAGTGGTTGTCGTCGTTATCAGGTCTTGTCATAGTATAGCCTGCCGCATGACCACGTGGAATAATTGAAACTTCGTGTACGGGGTCGCAGTTGGGCAATAACCTTGCGAGTATAGCGTGCCCTGATTCGTGATAAGCAGTTATTCTCTTATCCGTTTCGGTTACTAACCTAGATTTCTTTTGTGGGCCGATTAAAACTTTATTTATACCTTCGTAAAGGTCTTTA
>JAGBSS010000117.1 GCA_017631725.1 Clostridia bacterium
ATCGTCCCGCCCAACACGGTGAAATTTTAAGGGCGGATAATATTTTAGAAATTGCTTGTGGTAAAGGTTCTATTATTATAGAAAAACTTCAAAAGGCAGGCTCTAAACAAATGATTGCCAAAGATTTTTTATTAGGAAATAAACTTATTGTAGGCTCTATTATAAATGATTAATTATTTTTACGACTGCTACGTTATATTAAACAAGGTTTATAGTGAAAAGGCCTTTTTAAAACAAGCGGTATCATCAACGTTTATAGAAGAAAAGAACCGTTCTTTAACAATAAAAACGGTATATGGGGTGCTTGATAACGATGCGCTCCTATCTTTTTACATATCTTCTTTAACGGAAAAAACGCCAAAACTTGCAATAAGAACAATTTTGAAAATAGCGATGTTTGCTATAAAGTTTTTAAATAAACACGAATATGCAATTACTAAAAATGCGGTAGAACTTTGTAAAAAACTTGGTAAAAATGGAGCAAGTGGCTTTGTTAATGCTTTTTTAAGAAAATTTATTAAAACAGATTTTAATCTTCCAGAGAATTTTATAGATAATTTATCAATTAAATATTCATACCCAAAA
This sequence comes from Clostridia bacterium, assembly GCA_017631725.1. Classification (GTDB taxonomy): domain Bacteria; phylum Bacillota; class Clostridia; order Christensenellales; family Borkfalkiaceae; genus UBA1259. The sequence goes on from JAGBSS010000117.1 coordinate 586, forward strand.
TGTTTTGTTGAAAGAGTTGTTAATGACTATGGCAAGGAAAGAGCGGAAAGCATTTTAGAGCATAGAGAAATTAAAACTTGTCTTTCTTTTTTTGATATAAACGGGGAAGAATATTTAAAAAATAAAGAGTTTACTTATAAGCTTACACCTTATGATAACGTTTATTTTGTTAATTCTTTTAAAAGAAACGAAGATTACGACAAAGGCTTATATACTTTTCAGTCTATAGGCTCGGTTGCTATATGTGATGCAATAGACTCCTGCCCAAAATTATTAGATTGTTGTGCTGCCCCTGGTGGTAAATCTGTTAGGCTTTCTTATAAATGCGATAGTGTTGTAAGTTTAGAACTCCACGAGCATAGGGTAGAGTTAATTAACGAGTATGCATCTCGTATGGGCAGAAAAAATATTACCGCCATTTGCCATAATTCAGAAGAGTTAATACAAGAGTTTAAAGGACAATTCGATGCCGTTTTATGCGATGTGCCATGTACGGGAAGTGGGGTTGTAAACGAAAATCCTGATATTAAATTAAAAGATTTTTCTAATTTAAAAGAACTTAATATAACACAATTAAACATATTAAAAACTGCAAGTGCTTACGTTAAAAAGGGTGGATATTTATATTATTCAACATGTTCAATTTTTAATAGCGAAAATATAGATATAATCAATGCCTTTATGTCAGACATAAAAGGCTTTGAAATATGCCAAATCGATAGTAAAATCCCGCACGAAACGCATTTTGGAACAAATGCGTTTTTGCCAGATATTTCTTATGGCGTTGGGTTTTATATTGCAAAGTTAAAAAAGGTTTAATATGCAAATTTTACTTGATTACAATTTAGAAGAACTAAATGAATTGTTTTTGTCTATGGGCGAAAAGTCTTACAGGGCAGAGCAAGTTTTTACTGCGCTTTATAAAGGGCAAGATTTTTCTGAAATGACTTCTTTATCGAAAGAATTAAGAGAAAAATTTTCTACTACTTTTATTGCTAAACCTGTAGAAATTGTTAAAAGTTTAAAATCTGTTGATGGCACAGAAAAATTTTTATTTAAACTTTCTGATGGTAACGTTATAGAAAGCGTTTTAATGAATTATAAATATGGTAAAACCCTGTGTGTTTCCACGCAAGTTGGTTGTCGTATGGGTTGTGCTTTTTGCGCTTCTGGAATTGATGGTTTAATTAGAAATTTAACAGCAGGGGAAATTTTAGGGCAAATTATAGAAGCAAATAGATACGTAGATGGCGGTTTAGGAGATAAAAGGAAAATAATAAACGTTGTTTTAATGGGAAGTGGAGAGCCATTAGATAACTATGATAACGTTGTAAAATTTATAAAAAACATTTCCATTAAACAGGGCTTAAATTTAAGCCCAAGAAATATAAGTTTATCTACTTGTGGTATTGTTCCAAAAATTTATACTTTAGCAGAAGAAAATTTGCCTGTTAATTTAACAATTTCACTTCATTCTCCATTTGATCAAGAAAGGCAAAAAATTATGCCTATTGCAAAGGCATATTCTTTAAAAGAACTTTTACAAGCTTG
>JAGBSS010000118.1 GCA_017631725.1 Clostridia bacterium
CATTACTACTATTACTACCATTTCTAATTATTTAAATAAATGTATAATAAAAAACATAAATAAAATTTTACTTTATTTTATTAATGCTTTTATCTTGATTTTTTAGGCTATATATATTATAATATATATAATTATTTATTTAGAGGTTTATTATGAAAGTTATTTGCGATGGTTTAGATTTATCAGATGCAGTCTTAAAGGTAAGTAAAGCTTTAAGCGTAAAATCTTCTAACCCTGTTTTAGAAGGTATTAAAATTTCCGCCAAGCAAGATAAATTAACTTTAGTTGCAACAGACCTTGAACTTACCATTGAAAAAAGCATAAAAGCAGATGTTTTAATGGAAGGTGAAACGGTTGTTGTTGGTAAATATTTTGTAGAATTTGCAAAAAAATTAGAAAAAGAACAGGTTGAACTTTCTTTTTTAGAAGAAGGTCAATTACAAATTAAATATTCTGATTCTGAAAGTACACTTCAAGTTTTTAGTGTAGAGAATTATCCTGTTATAAATAGAGAACAAGAAGATAATTATTTTATTATAAATAAAGCAGATTTTAAAAAGATAGTTGAAAGAACTGTTTTTTCTTGCTCTATAGACGATGGAAGACCAATTTTAAAAGGTTGCTTATTTGAAGTTGAAAATGGAGTTTTAACAACCGTTGCATTAGACGGATTTAGAATGGCAGTTGCTAAAAAAGAAGTTAATGCAAGCGCAGATTTTAAATCTATAATTCCTTCAAGAACACTTTTAGAAATTACAAGACTTATAGATGGAACGGAAGAAGAAATTAAAATTTGTTTAAAGAAAAATTCTATTTTTGTAGAACTTGAAAACACAACTTTAATTTCAAGATTAATAGAAGGTGAATTTGTTAAATATAAACACATTTTACCAACAAGTTTTACAAATACCGTAACAGTAAACAAACAAGCATTTTTAACAAGTATAGACAGGGCTTCTATCGTTGCTAAAAATGATAAATTTAATATTGTAAAATTTGATATTAAAGAAGACGTTATGAACGTTTCTGCTAAATCAGAAGTTGGTAACGTTAATGAAAACGTAAACATAAATTTAATTGGAAAAGATATGTCTATTGCGTTTAATAGCAAATATTTAATGGATTTCTTAAAAATTGTAGAACACGATTTTATTAATATAAATCTTAATTCTCCAATTGACCCATGCACTATTAGACCTGTAGGAGAAGATGGATTTACATATCTTATTCTTCCTGTTAGAATCAACGCATAAAAACTGTTGACAAAATTAAAAAAAATCTTTAAAATAGATAAGAAAATAAAAAATAACCTAATTAGGAGTAATAGAAATGAAACAAACTTATCAACCTAAAAAAAGACAAACTAGCAAAGTACACGGATTTAGAAAAAGAATGAAGACAAGGTCTGGTAAAAACGTTTTAAAACGTCGCCGCAATAAAGGTCGTCATAAGCTTTCTGCTTAATAAGGTAAAACTTTGGATTTAAGATTAAAAAAAGAAAAAGATTTCTCTCTCGTTTTTAAAAGTGGGAAAAGGTTATTTTCTAAAAGTTTAACTTTAATTACGCTTAAGTCAAAGGAAATTAAGGCAGGCTTTGTTGTTGGTAAAAAACACGGCGGAAGCGTTAAAAGAAACAAAATAAAAAGGCTTTTAAGGGAATCTTTCAGAAGTTTTGTGCCTAATTTAAATCAAAACTTCTTTTTTGTTTTTATACCAAAACAGGAAAACGAGTATTCTTTAGAAAATTTTAAAAAAGAAATGAATTATCTTTTTAAAAAAGGAAAACTTTTTAAAAATGCTGAAGAAGATATCTATTAGTCTTATAAAATTCTATCAAAAATTTCTATCAAAAGGCACGTGTATGTATATTCCATCTTGTTCGGAGTATATGTTAGAGGCTATTTTAAAGCATGGCTTCTTTTACGGCGTTTTTTTAGGGATAAAAAGAATTTTAAGGTGTCATCCTTGGGCTAAAGGCGGATTTGATAAAGTTCCCGATAAAAAAAGAGATTTAAAGTGGGTATATTAATATGGGTGTTGGTGCAGGTAGCCAAGTAGTAGGAAACGTTATAAACTTAATAATTCCTAATGCGTTAAAAAACGGCAATTTTTTAGTTAAATTAATCACTAGTTTAGCAGGCGTAGGCGGTGCTATTTTAGGTATAATTTTATTTACTATTATTTTAAAGAGTATTACCCTTCCTTTCGACTTTATGTCAAAGGCAAGCATGCGTAAAAACTCTTTATTAATGGAAAAAATGCGTCCCGATTTGGAAAAATTACAAAAACAATATGCGGGCGATAAACAACTTTATAATCAAAAAATGATGGCGCTTTACAAAAAGAACGGTTATTCTATGCTTGGTGCGTGTTTACCAACAATTATAACTTTGGTTGTATTTATTATTGCGCTTTCAGCATTTTCAACCTTCTCTACTATACAAACAAAACGTGTTTACTATAGTATGGCAATGGAATATAATTCTGTTATATACGAAGGTATTTACGGTGACCCAACTTCTGATTACGGCGAGTATATAGAGAAAAATGAAGATGGTTCAGTTATTATATATGCAGATAAAATTTTTAATGCTGATTCATCATCTCTTACCGAAAAAGGTATTAAGGCTGTTAAAGGTGAAGAAGTTACCGGTGAGACTGTAAACAAATATTTATCAGTTACAACAGATACAGGTTATATTTTATCCAGAATTTATTATACAGAAACAAATGGAGAAATATCATTTAACACTCCACAATTCGAAGTTTTAAGAAATAAAATAAACGGTTTTGAAAGGTCTAATGGAGAAGTTTTAACTTTTGATGCAACTCAACCTGAAACCGATGGAGATGCGTTAAATTATTTAAAACAAGTTGGTGCAAAACGCTCTGGTAATGAATATAGAGAAAAACAAAGAGACTTTAGGTTTTTATGGATAAAAAATATTTGGGTTGCAGATACTTCTTTTGCTCACCCAGTAGAATCAGTAAAATCCGTTAAAAACACCGGCATTAAAACTGCAGAAGAATATTCTCTTTTAATTTCTGACCTTTCTAAAGAAGCAAAACAACCAAACGGTTACTTTATTTTAGTTGCATTATCTATTATTTCTACGCTTGGTATGCAATTGTTAACAACAAAAAGCCAAAAGGCTCAAATGGAACTTCAAACGGTAGACGGACAAGGTAAAGGCACTCAAAAGATAATGACTTGGATGATGCCTATAATGATGGGTATATTTGCGTTTATGTACACGTCTGCGTTCTCTATTTATTTAATTTTAAGTTCTGTAATAAGTATATTATCGACAATTTTAATTAACAAAGTTGTAGAGAGAAAGTTTAAAAAGAAGTACGCACACGAAAACACTTCTACTATTCGTGGCAGAGTTTATACACCAGAACCAGTAGTTAAAGAAAAGAAA
>JAGBSS010000009.1 GCA_017631725.1 Clostridia bacterium
CTTGCTTTTTCTCCGAATAAATATGTAAAGCACACTCCATACGCGCCTTCATCATTTCGCAAGTAATCTCGTATGGCTTATTTACATCTCCATTAAAAGCAACGTTGTTTGCAGCACAACCACCACTACAGTGATATTTCGCAAAACAATCTTTACATTTTTCTTTTGTATAAAGGTTTTGTTCTTTAAATATTTTTCTTATATCTTCGTTTATTTTCCCAACAAAAACGTTGCCCATTTTATACTGTGGTTTATCAGCAAATTGGTGACAAGGGAAAATATCTCCATTAGGCGTCACAGAAAAATATTCGTTGCCAGCACCACAAGCAGAAATACGCTTTTTAAGACAAACCCCACCTTCTAAATCAATGTTAAAGTGGAAAAAATTCATTAATGGTTTGCCCTGTTTTCTTCTTTCTAAATATTCTCTTGCCAAAAGTTGATATTCTTTTTTAATATCAGGCAATTTTTCTTTAGAAATGTAAAGTGGATCGCTTTCATCTAAAACAACAGGCTCTAAAGAGATATTTTTCAATCCGTTATCAGCAAGGGCAATTACGTCGTTTGAAAAGTCTAAATTTTTTGCCGTGAACGTTCCCCTAACGTAATAACTTTTATCAGCACGAAGTTTAACAAAGTTTTTAATGTTTTCAATAATAACTTCATAACTGCCTTTTCCGTTTACAGTTTTTCTAACACCATCGTGCACTTCTTTTCTGCCATCTAAAGATAAAACCACGTTTTCCATATTGTCGTTAAGCCAACGTGCAGTTTCTCCATTTAAAAGCACCCCGTTTGTTGTAAGGGTAAATAAAAAAGTTTTGCCTTGTTTTTCGCCTTGCTCTTTTGCATACTCTACCGTTTGCTTTACAACCTCTAAATTCATAAGTGGTTCGCCACCGAAAAAATCCATTTCAAGAATTTTTCTATTGCCACTATTTAAAAGCAAAAAGTCTACAGCACGTTTTGCCACTTCAAAGGACATATATTCTTGTTTACCTTTATATTTCCCTTTTCCCGCAAAACAATACTCGCAAGAAAGATTACAATCGTGACAAATGTGCAAGCAAAGTGCTTTTACCAAGTTGCTTTTAATTGGAATCTCTGGTTTTTTTGCAGAATATAACACGCCTTGTTCTTTCAAAGCGAGAATTTCTTCTTCTATTTCGGCAACAGCCTTTTCATCTGCACCAAAAAAATCGTAAGTTTCTCCGTTAATTTTTTTAACGACTTGACTTACGAGAGAATCACAAACGTGAAGGGAACTACTCTCCACGTCGAATAAATAATAATTTCCGTCTATTTCAAAAGTATGAACCATCTTAAAAATACAAAATCAAGGAACGGAAGAAACCGTTCCTTGACAAAACCGTTTTAAATTTATTTGTTGTTGATTTTTGCTTCTCTTTCTAATTTTTCGCAGTTTTGATTTCCAACCGTGCAAGAAGTTTTGCAAGCAGATTGGCATGTGCTTCTGCATTCACCACAGCCGGTTTCTTTACGAAGCTTTGGGGTTGCTACTAATTTAATTCTTTTCATATTACGCCTCCATAGAGTTTGATTAACTTGAATAATATAATAATATATTAAAATTTATCTTTTGTCAAGAAAATAGTAAAATTTTAACTAAAAAACACCTGC
>JAGBSS010000119.1 GCA_017631725.1 Clostridia bacterium
CATCGAGCGTTAAAGATAGCAGTTTAAATAATTTTAACGCCACGGTAGAGCCAACGGAACAACAAATTAAAGATATTTCGCCAATTATTTATCTTGGCTATAAAGATACGTCTTTTGTTTTGTCTTCCGATGCGGGGGAAAGTGAAGAATTAAAAGTTTTAAGTGCTTATAGGATAGGTTTATACAAAAATGCTAATTTAAACTCTATCGCATTGCTTAAAGTGGGTGACCACGGTCATAAAACGGCAACTTCAAGTGAGTTTATTAATTTTTTAAACCCAGAATACGCAGTAATTTCCACAATTTCTAATTCTGGCCCGAACACACAAGTTTTAGAATCTTTACAAAATGTAAAATCTAACGTTTTAAGGACAGACGTTGTGGGAAACGTTATGGCAACCATAAATAAATTTGGGCATTTAACAGTAAAATATCAATATTAAAAAAAGGCGTTTAAAACGCCTTTTTTTGTTTTATGCAACTTTTAAAACGGATAAACCAGAATTTAACGCCGTTATACTTTCTGCCGAGCCGTTTACTATAGAGAGAGTAGAAGGTGCGGTTATATTTAAAAGAACCGTTTTAGTTAAACTTGCGTTTTCACCTTGTGAATTTTCGCTAATACTTTCACCTGTGACAAGGCTTCCGTTTAAATATAAATCTGCGGTTAAGTCACCCGTTGGGGCAGAGCCGTTTAGTGAATAGGTCACCAAATAACTGCCCGATTCGGTTATACTAACCGAGTTGCCTACAACACTCATAGAAGAATCGGGTGTGGCGGAATTTAAAGTTAACGGAATGGTTTCTCCTGCCGTTACGGTGGCGGTTTCTAATAAAGAAGCGTAAATTGCATCGCTTGAACCAGAAGGGCCAACAGGGCCTTGTGGACCGGTTGCACCTGTTGCACCTTGTGGGCCAATTGGACCCCTTGGTCCGGCAGGACCTGTTGCACCCGTTGCACCACGAAGGTATCTAACGCAACTATTACAGCAGTTGTTGCAATTGTTAAATTGGTTAAAAAGTGAACACATAAAAATTTCCTCCTTTGTGTTTCAAATTATTATATGAAAAAGGTTGGAAATTTTGTTAAAAAAATCGGCAATGTTTATTTGCCGATTCTATCTATATATGCGTAAATTTCTTTCTTTAATTTTTCAAAATATTTTGATACTTTTTCTTTTAAAAGTCGTTGCTTTTCTTTTTCTGAATATTTTTTCTGAAGTTCGAAATGTTCATTTACAGGACTAATGGTTTTTGCAGGTCTGCCTCTTTTTGTAAAAACAGGTTGCATATCTCCTTTTTGTATTGCAAGAATACAATCTATAAGTTTATCTTTTGTCATACTTGTTGGCGATTTTACGCCAATATTTCTTCCAATTTTTCTTACGTAAGTAAAGGAGTATTCGTTTAACTCTGACCTTAAATATAACATTGTATATCCCCCAAAAAAAAGTGCGCCTACCGAAGTAAACGCACAAAAACGCAAACTCCGATAGTCGCCAAACCAATTTCAAGCAAGTAAGGATAACCATACTAAAAACCTGATGGAATTTGCATTTTATCAAATTCATTGATTTTTAGTATGCTTAAAATAAGTATAAATATATCCTAAAAAAGAAAATATCCTTACTTTTGCTTTTTATGAAATTGATTTGGCAAAATTATTATAGCATAATAAAAAATTATATGCAAGGGCTTTTAAAAACAAAAGGCCTACAAAAGTAAGCCTTTTTAGTGGTTTAGACAAGTTTCGACAAAATTAGTCAAGTTTCGCTACTTTAAGTGGGAGAACTATTTTTACATTTTTCTTGTTTTAATTTCGTTTAGACAAGTTTCGACAAAATCTGACAAGGTTAAGGTTGCCGTTTCGCCCGTGTTTCTATTTCTTGCAGAAACGGTGCGTTCATCTTGCTCCCTTTGACCGATAATAAGCATATAATATGCACGGTCAACTGCTTGTGCTTCCCTTATTTTATAGCCGATTTTTTCGCTTCTTAAATCTAATTCTACCCTTACGCCGTTATCTTTAAGCATTTGGTAAATTTCTTTACTATACTCTTCAAATTTTTCTGATACGGGTAAAATTTTAACTTGGGTTGGGGCAAGCCATAATGGGAATTTACCTGCATAGTGTTCGGTTAAAATACCGATAAATCTTTCTATAGAACCATATACAACCCTGTGAACCATAATTGGGCGTTGTTTTTCACCGTTTTCATCTACGTATTCAAGTTCAAAGTTAATTGGCATTTGGAAGTCTAATTGAATTGTACCGCATTGCCAAGTTCTGCCAATAG
>JAGBSS010000120.1 GCA_017631725.1 Clostridia bacterium
AATTAGTAAGTTACACGGAAAACGGAGGAAAACTTATTATAAGAGGTTCTTCTATTAAAAATTCAGTGTTTGGTATAGAATATTTAGGCAAATCAACGGTAGACGTAAGTTATATTAGGCCATTATATAAAACAGATTTAGAATCTCCTTGTTTATTATACGATGGTGCGCACGTTGTTCGTTCAGACCTAAAAATGGTTGCTGGTTTAGAAGAACCATTGTTTAACAGAACATATGGTCATTTCTGCGGACATAAAAACACACCTAACACGGGTGAAATTGCAATCTATCCTGCACTGCTTGAAGGTAAAAACGTAATTTATTATGCTCACGAAATTTTCCGTGAATATGCAAAAACGGGTGCATATTGGACAAGAAAATACATAGAATATGCTTTAAATAAATTCTGTGCAAAAAGAAAGTTGAAAGTAGATGGTTTAATGTCTATTGGCAGGGCCAGAATAAGGGAAAATTTAGATAAAAAGTTCTATTCGCTAAATTTATTCTATTGTCCACCTGTAAGAAGGGGTAATGTCACCGTTTTAGAAGATTTCCCTGAAATTGACAACGTTTTAGTTTCATATAAAACTGAAAAGGCTATTAAAGACGTTGTTATGATGCCACAACGCAAAAAGGTTGACTTTATATATAAAGATGGAAAGGTAGAGTTTAAGGCAAACGTTAAAAACGGGCACCAACTTTACGTTATTAAATATTGAGGTTGAAATGAGCAAATCTAAAAAAATTATTTCTAAAATTTTATTATTAATTTTAGTTATTGTTGCATCGCTTTCTGCGTTTGCTTGTGGTGGTTCTGCTTCTGCTACGTGTAAAATTACTTTTAAAGAAGAAGGTTATCCAACCATTGTAAAATACGTAGAACGTGGTGAAACACTAACTGATATTCCAGAAGTTCACACAAAAGAAGGTTACGATGTTTTTTGGAATATAAGCGACTTTACTAATATTAGAAAAAGTATGGTTGTATATGCAAACTCATATGCAAAAAGGTATAAAGTCACCTTTAATATATCCTATAAAAACTCAAGTTTTGAAAGAAACAACTTAAGAGTTTATAACGTTTCAAATTATGAAGAAAGTTTGTCAGGGTTAAATACTAACAAAGTTTATTACGATACAAATACAGGCGAATTCTTCCAAGTGGTTATTTACGATAAATATTTTGAACTTTTAAAACCATCTGATGGACTTTATTATATTTTTAGTAGGTGGGCTATAGATAGCACACTTTACGAACATCCATATGCTCCATACTATAATCAAATAAACGGCTCTAAATTACAAGATAAGGTTATTTGGAAGTATACGGAAAATAAAAGTGTAACCGCTATATATATTTCATATATACACGCATAAATAAATTAAATTAAAGGAGAAAATATGAATAGCTGGATAAAAGATGCAATTTTTTACGAAATCTACCCAACAAGTTTTTGCGATTCTAACGGAGATGGTATTGGTGATTTAAATGGTATAACCCAAAAACTTCCTTATGTTAGAGATTTAGGTTTTAACGCCGTTTGGATTAATCCATTTTTTAAATCCCCATTTTTAGATGGTGGTTATGACGTTCAAGACTATTATGCAATAGATGAAAAGTTCGGCACAATGGAAGATTTTGAAAACCTTATAAAAAAGGCTAAAGAACTTGGTATAAGGGTTGTAATCGACCTTGTAATTGGCCACACTTCTAACCAACACCCTTGGTTTTTAAAGTCTGCTCAATTTGAAAAGAACGAATATTCAGATTGGTATATTTGGACAGATAGCATATTTAATAAATACGGTTCAAATACAATTCACGGCTTATATCCAAGAGATGCAGGCTATTATATGAACTATTACGCATGCCAACCCGGTCTAAATTTCGGTTGGAACAAAGTTGAAGAAGTTTATGAGAAAAAATCTATTTGGGATTTAGGCGAAAGTTGGAAAATCCATTATAAAGATGATAGATTAAAACCTTTAAGAGAAGAAATTTTAAAAATTATGAAATTCTGGCTTGCTAAAGGTGTAGATGGTTTCCGTGTAGATATGGCCGCATCTTTAATTAAAGGTTGCGGAACAGGACACACTGATGACCCTGAAGAATTAGAAGGTCTTATTTGGCTTTGGGATTATTTTATTGGAAACGTTAAAAAAGAATATCCAGAAGCAGCGTTTGTTGCAGAATGGGGTTATCCTTCTGCATCTATTGGTAAATGTGGCTTTGATATTGACTATTTAGCACACGAAAACCAAGAATATAACGAATTATTTAGAAACGAGCCAAATTCTAATATTATTAGGCCATTTGAACAAGGCGACAATTATTTTAGCCCTAACGGAAAAGGCGATATTTCTAACTTTATTAAACTTGCTGATAAGTTTTTTG
>JAGBSS010000121.1 GCA_017631725.1 Clostridia bacterium
CATATTCCAATTAAGGTTAACTCATCAGGCGTTATGCCACTTATCTTTGCATTTGCAATTTTAAGTTTCCCAGATCTTATTTTAAACCTTGTTGGTTTAGGTAGCGATAACTGGTGGGCTAAAAACATGGGTACAAGTTCTTGGCCATACATGGTTGTTCTTTGCGTTTTAATATTGTTCTTCTCATATTTCTACAATATGATTCAGTTCAATCCAGACGATATTGGTAAGAGCATCCAAGGTAATGGTGGTTTTATCCCAGGTACAAGACCAGGCAAACCTACTGCAGATTATTTAAAGAGAGTATCCAATAGAATTACACTTTTTGGTGCAATTTTCCTTGCACTCGTAGCGCTTATCCCATCAGTTGTATTCAAAGCAGTTGGCGGTGAAGGACTTATGAACGCATTCTCTGCAACCGGACTTTTAATTATAGTATCCGTTGCACTTGAATTCGAACAAGCGTTACAATCACAAATTATGATGAAAAACTACAAGGGTTTCTTAAAGTAAAATGAAAATTATTATCGTTGGGGCACCAGGTAGTGGAAAGGGCACGCAGGCTGTTAATATTGTAAAAAAATACAACCTTGCTCACATTTCTACTGGTGATATATTTAGGGAAAACATCGCAAACAAGACTCCAATCGGTTTAGAAGTGCAAAAGATAATAGACGGTGGTAATCTTTGCCCAGACAGTTTAACGATAGAACTCGTTAGGGAAAGATTATCTCGTCCTGATTGTGCAAACGGCTTTTTATTAGATGGCTTTCCACGCAACGTGGAGCAAGCAAAGGCGTTAGATTCATTTGCATCACCAGATAAACTTGTCGAGCTTGATATTGACTTTAAAAAAATTGAGCACAGAATAACGGGTAGGAGATGTTGCAAAAATTGTAGCGAATCTTTTCATATAGACAATATTGGTGATATTAAACAATGCCCATCTTGTGGTGGAGAGTTATTTATTAGAAAAGACGATACTGCAGAAACGATTAAAACTCGTTTAGACGTATATGTTCGCCAAACTCTTCCTGTAATAGATTATTACGAAAAGCAAGGCAAAAACGTTTTAATAAATGCAGACCAATCGGTTGAAAAAGTTTTTGAAGATATCGTAAAGGCGCTTGATAAATGATAATCATTAAAACGGACGAACAAATTGAAAAAATGCGTGAAGCTGGTAAAATTACCAAAAACGTTCTCGATCTTATAGGTAGGGAAATTAAAGCGGGTATGACAACGGCTGAAATTAACGCAATAGCCCACAATTACATAATTTCTTGTGGCGCAACCCCGTCCTTTTTAGGTTATAATGGATTTCCCGCATCAACGTGTATATCGGTAGATGACGTAGTTGTTCACGGCATACCTTCAAGAGACGTTGTAATTAAGAAAGGTCAAATAGTTTCCGTTGACGTTGGCGTTATTTATAATGGTTGGCAAGGTGATGCAGCAAGAACCTTTATGATAGGTCCTGTTTCATCAGAAAAAGAAAAACTTGTTAAAGTGACCGAAGAATGTTTTTTTAAGGCTATAGAAAATTTAAGAGACGGAACTCCGTTAGGAGATATAGGCTATGCCGTTCAGTCTCATGCAGAAGCAAATGGATTTTCTTCAGTAAGGGCACTTGTAGGCCATGGTATAGGCCAAAACATGCACGAAGACCCTTCCGTTCCAAACTATGGCAGAAAGGGTACGGGTATTCGCCTTAAAAAGGGCATGGTAATTGCCATTGAGCCAATGATAAATGCAGGAACTTATAAAGTTAAGTTTATGGATGATGGTTGGACGGTTAGAACACTTGATGGAAAGCCATCTGCTCATTATGAAAACACAGTTGCTATAA
>JAGBSS010000010.1 GCA_017631725.1 Clostridia bacterium
ACTTTTCCATTTATTTAAGAAAATTACTTTAGAAGAAGTAGATAAAATTTACAAACTTTTAAACGTTTCGTTCGACTCTTACAATGGCGAAAGTTTTTATAACGATAAAATGGCACCCGTTGTAGAAGAATTAAAGGAAAAAAATCTTTTAAAAATTTCCGATGGGGCAAGCATTGTAGATTTAGAAGAATACGGAATGCCACCTTGCCTTATTTTAAAATCAGACGGGTCGTCACTTTACGCAACCCGTGATATTGCCGCAGCACTTTATAGAAAGAAAGAATACGATTTTTATAAATGTTTATACGTTGTTGCATATCAACAAAACTTACACTTTAAACAATTCTTTAAAGTTTTAGATTTAATGGGCAAGCCTTGGGCAAAAGATATGGTTCACGTTGCTTACGGTATGGTAAGTTTAGAAAGTGGATCTATGAGTACAAGGGAAGGCAAAGTTGTTTTATTAGAAGACGTTATTAATAAAACGGTATCTAAAGCAAGAGAAGTTATAGAACAAAAAAATCCTAACCTTAAAGATAAAGAAGGCACTGCAAGGGCAGTTGGCACGGGTGCGGTAATTTTTGGTGCACTTTCTAACAATAAAATTAAAGATATTACCTTTAGTTATGACAGGGTTTTAAGTTTTGAAGGGGAAACTTGTCCTTACGTTCAATACACCGTCGCACGTTGCAATAGCCTTATTGCTAAATGTGGCGAGCCAAAAGATTATATTTTAAACTCCGTTTCAGAAGATGAACACGCAGTTATAAAACTTTTATCTTCTTTTAAAGACATAGTTATTTCTGCATCTGAAAAATACGAACCTTCTTTTGTTACGAGATATGCTTTAGATTTAGCATCTGCATTTAACAAGTTCTATTTTAGCAGTAAAATAATGGGCGAAGAAGAAAACGTTAAAAACTTTAGGCTTTCTATTGTTAAAGCAGTAAAAACCACTCTTACCAACGCACTTAACCTTTTAGGTATAGAAACGGTAGAGGAAATGTAATGAAAAAACTTGTTATTTTCGATTTAGATGGCACTCTTGTAGACACAATTCCAGATATTACCCAAAACGTTAATTTAACGTTAAAGGAATTTGGTTTTAAAGAAAGAGAGCAAAAAGAAATACTTGGTTTAGTAAAATACGGCGCAGAGAAACTTTTAAGAGATGCTATTGGCGTTAATATTTTAGAAGAAGATTTTCAAAAGGCCTTTTCCTTTTATAAACAAAGTTATAAAAATAGCACTAACGAAAATTCTTTGGTTTACACAGGCATTTATAAACTTTTAAGCGATTTAAAGCAGTTAGGCGTAATTCTTTGCGTTTATTCTAACAAGCAAAACGATGTTGTTCAAAACATAGTAAACTCTAAATTTAACGGAATTTTTGATTGTGCCACAGGTCAAAGAGAAGGCGTTAAAACAAAACCCGATCCAGCCTATATTTTAAGTTTGCTTGACCAATTTAACGTAAAAAAAGAAAACGCATATATGATAGGCGATGGCGATACCGATATAAAGGTTTCCGTTAACGCAGAAATTCACTCTATTGGTGTTTCTTGGGGTTATAGAAAACCGGAAATTTTAACAGGTCTTGGTGCAGAATTTATTGCAGACACTACTGATCAAATTTTAGAGTATATTAAGGGGTAAAAGTGCAAAAAATTTACGAAGTATTAATTGTGGGCGGTGGAGCATCTGGCGTTATGGCGGCAGTTGAACTCGTTAGCGAAAATAATGCAATTAATGGTGAAAACGTAATAATTTTAGAAAAAAGTGACAGACTTTTGAAAAAACTTTCGGTAACGGGTAATGGACAAGGAAACATTACCAATGCCGTTGTTAACGACACCTTTTATCACGGCGACAAAAACTCTATTTCAAACTTTTTAGACCAATTAGATAAGGTTAATTTAATAGATTATTTATCTAAAAAAGGCATATTTTTATCACAAGACTCAAGGGGTAGATTTTACCCATTATCAAGGCAAGCATCTGCCGTATCAGATTTACTTAGAAATTATATATCTAATAAAAATGTTAACGTTAAACTATCTACCATGGTAGATGGTATTACTTTTAACGGCAAATTTTACGTTGTAACTGCAAATGGGGAAAACTATTTTGCCCAAAAGGTTATTTTTGCCGTTGGTGGAAAAGCGGCAAAACATTTCGGAACGGATGGTTCTTCTTATTCTATTTTATTTCCATTTAAGCATAAAATCGGTGCTTTATATCCATCTTTGGTTCAACTTAAGGCGGAAAAATCTTGCATTAAAGGTTTATCTGGAATTAAAGAAACGGCTTTAGTTGTTGCAAGAGATGGGGAAAAGGTTTTAAAAACTGCCAAGGGTGACTTGCTTTTCACCGATTACGGTGTTTCAGGCTCTACCATTTTCGAAGTTTCGGGGCACTTAATAACGGCAGAAAAACCAAACCTTTTGGTTTCCTTTTTGCCTGAAATTGACAATGAAAACTTAACAAAAATTATTCAACAAAACATAAACGTTAACGGAATAGAACAAGCCTATACTGCAATTATAAATAAAAAACTTGGTCAAAAAATATTTTCTACTATAAGCAAAAAAACTGCAGAGAATTTAAGTAATGCAGTTAAAAATTATAATATTGAAATTACAGGCTCGCTTGGGTTTGACTATGCTCAAGTTACCAAAGGTGGCTTTAATTTAAGCGACGTTAATGCTAAAACCTATGAAAGCAAACTTGCCCAAAATTTATATTTAATTGGGGAGTGTTTAGACGTAGATGGCGATTGTGGTGGATATAACTTGACTTTTGCATTTATATCTGCTATAATTTCGGCAAGAAACGTTAAAAATTCTAAATAATATTATTTTTATTTTTCAAAATTTTCGCATATAATTAAAATGCGAAATTCCAAAC
>JAGBSS010000122.1 GCA_017631725.1 Clostridia bacterium
AAGTAGACTCCATTGAGCCGTGAATATCAGAATCTATTAAATATTTCATAAATTATTTTCCCCACCAGATATTTGTCAAGGGTTTTAAGGTTATATTACCAAATTATTAAATGATAATAATATTAACAAAATAAATTTTTACTCACAATACCCCTTGGCAAAAGTCAAGGGGTATTTAAGTATTTTATACTTCTAAATTAAAGGCAACGTTAATGTCGTTAACTTCTTTATCGCCAATCATAACGATATCACCAATCATTTTAGCGTGAATAATGGTATTTGCAGTAAATTCTGCAACTTCTAACCTATCAAATGCGTTAATTAACGAACTACCCGTAGAAATAACACTGTCATTTTCTAATAAAATAACAGGTGATTTTGCGCTTATAGACCTAGATATAGTTTCTGGCGAAGTAATGTTAGTACCAAATGGAACTCTTACAATATCTCTCATTGATATATAAGATTCTGGTATGGTTCTACTATCTATTGGAGTATGCGTAACAGCAAACGCCATTAAGTGCTTTGGTTGTGCAACGGTTATTGCATTAACTTCTGGATGTTGATCGTAGATAATTTTGTGCATTTCTACCGAACGGCTTGGTATTTTACCTGCCTCTCTCCAATTAAAGTCTATTCTAACAATATCTTCTGGCTCGATATATTTTCTATCTACGCCGTTAGGAGTAATTAAAAAACTATCCTTATTTAAACGAACGGAAAAAGTACCTTGCGTGCTTGTAAACAAGCCTTGGTCATATGCTCTGTGAATAAGTGTGCACATTTCCTTGCGAAGTTTTCTTTCATCGCTGGAGAAAGATTCTGGAATAAACTCGCCTAAACTTTTTTTGCCCTTCCTTTTATATACGTCCATTTGTTCTTCGGAAAGGGTTTCAGGAACACCGATAGTAGATGCTGCAATGCCAACGTCTGCAGCAAAGTTAAGCGTTTCGAAACGTTTAAATGCTTCGAAAAGGTTGTCTGCACAGGTTATAACGCCGTGGTTTTCCATAACTACAACGTTAAAGCCTTTTTTAATTTCTGAAACAATTCTTTTTGCCAAAAGGTCCGAACCCGGAACTTCGTACTTGGCAATACCTACGGGCCCACAGAAAAGTGATACGGTAGGAATAATGTTTGCGTTTGGAACTTGTCTAATTAGGCTATAGCTAACAAGTGCCGGTGGGTGTGCGTGTAAAACTGCAGACACGTCTGACCTTGTTTCGTATACGAGTTTATGGAAAGGAAGTTCTACACTTGGCTTATGTTTGCCAATAACGGTGCCATCTGGTAATACCTTACAAATATCGGCAGGGGTTAAAGAGCCCTTGTCAATGCCAGAAGGAGTTATCCAAATATTACCTTCGCTATCAAGTATTGATAAATTGCCACCAGAAGTTGTTGTTAATCCTTTTTGGTATACCCTGTTTATTAAAAGAACTATTTGTTCTGCAGGGTGCATTAAATTAAAGTTCATATTTCACCTTAAATTACATTTGTTGTCCGCCAGTCACGTTAATTGCTTGACCGGTCATATAAGAAGAATAGTCAGATGCCAAGAACACTAAAACGTCTTCTATATCTTTAAATTCGCAAGAACGTTTCATTGGAACTTGGTTAATATATTTTTCCCTAACTTGTTCTTCGGTTATACCTTGGTTTGCTGCATATTGTTTAAATAAACTGTTAACCCAAAGTGGTGAATTTAAAAGGTTGCCTGGGCAAATGCAGTTAACTCTAACACCGCTTTCTGCAAATTCTAACGCTAAACTTTGAGTTAAGCCTACGCCACCAAATTTACTTGATGCATATGCGCCGTTTTTAAATGAACCCTTTCTACCAGACTTGGAGTTAATTTGAATAATGCTACCGCATTTTCTTTCAAGCATAGAAGGAGCAAATGCTTTAACTGTGTTAAAATAGCCGTTAAGATTAATATCGGTTACAAGTTTAAATGCTTCTGGTGTTAAAGAGAAAATGTCACCGCTTTTAACGATTGCTGCGTTAGAAACTAAAATGTCTACTTTACCCCATTTATCTAAAACTTCTTTTGCTGCTGCTTCACATTGATCGTATTTAGTAACGTCTACTGCAATTGCAATTGCATCGGAAAGTTTTTCAGCAACTTTTTTTGCACCTTCGATATTGATATCGCAAACTGCAACCTTGCAACCTTCTTGATCAAGACGGATAGCAAGTGCTTCACCTAAACCTTGGCTTGCGCCTGTTACTACTGCTACTTTACCTTTTAAATCGATAATACTCATTTTTATATCTCCTATTTTTATTTTTTAATTTATTGTTTTTCTGCCAATTTCGGCATATTTTTTAATTCTTGCTTGTAAAGAAAGTGCGTTTTCTACTTTTTCTGCAAACATACCGTCTTTAACAGAGCCCTTGTTCATTGCCTCTTCGTGACCAATTAATGCCCACGTAGAATCTATTAAATGTGAATATCTTGGATTTGCAAGTGCCGCACATTCAAATTTTTGTCGTGGAGAGTTGATATCTTCACCACTAATTTCAAAGAGATTGTTTTCTTTACACATTTTCATAAGCCTTTCAAGTTGCTCTACCGTGTTTCTTGTTGGCATATATGCAACGGCTTGAATACCTGCTTTTTTAATTTCTTCTATTAATTGTGGTAAAAAGTCATCTTCAAATTTTTGTGCTTTTTTATCCCCTGTCACAGAATTTCCTACGTCTCCTAAATATGCATAAGCGGGAATTGCACCAAATTCTTTAGCCTTTTTAATAAAATCTTCTGCTACAGGCATTTCTTCATCTGCATCTATGTAGAAAAATGCAGTATCTGCTTTTAAAACGCCTAAAAGGTCGTATAAAAAGTGTGGATTTTCTAAATCTAATAAAAAGCCTTTAATTTTTTCACTTACGCCAAGTTTAAGGTCGTTTTCTAAAAATGCAATAAGTGCGTTTCTATCTGTAAACCTTTCAGAAAGTTTTACCGCTAAAGCATATAATAAATGCCTTTCTGTAATAGAGCCACCGTTTTTGCACTCTGAAAGTGGCATAACATCTCTTTCAAAATCTAACTCTATATTAAATGCAGAGAACTTTTTGGTAATAGATTGGCACATTTTTTTGTTTCTTTCGTTTCTTTTTGCCCTAAAAACACTTAAATATTCGTTAAAAGCATTTATATTTTCTTGTGGAATACCATGCGCCGCCATATAGATACAATCTGGTTGGTCTGGATGGTTAATTTTGCCAAAACCCCTGTCAAACTTTACCCTAACTTCTACACCACAGGTAGAGCCAAGACCAATAATTTCACAAGCCTTTTTAAATTCTACCGCACCACTTAAAGAATCGTGATCCATAATTCCGGCAGAAGTTAAACCTGCCTTATAAGCCATATATGCAGCCTTTGTTGGTGAATATGGAGAGAAGGAATAAATGGTGTGAATATGGTTGTTTGCATCGTTATCCCTTTTAACAGGCTTTTCCTTTTCTACCTTTAAAAGTTCTGCAAGGGCACTAAGCCTTTCTTCTGGTGTGTTTGCGTTTAATTTTTCAATTAATTGTTGCATAAAAAAACCTCTTGACACATATTTTCGCATTATAGTCATTATATAACATTTTACAAGTTTTTTCAACAATGTAGCTAATATTTATTTATATTTTTTTATAAAATGGAAAAATTTTAAAATTTTACTATCATTTTTTATTTTGTTGTGATATAATGTTAAAAACAATTTAAGGAGTTTTTTATGGAATTAGTTATTTTGGCAGCAGGTATGGGTTCAAGATATGGCGGTTTAAAGCAAATTGACCCTATTACAGATGAAGGCGAATTTATTATAGACTTTTCCGTTTACGATGCAGTTAAAAGTGGCTTTGATAAGATTGTATTTATTATTAAAGAAGAAAATTTAGAAGATTTTAGGGAAACCATTGGCAAACGTTTTGAAAACATTGTAAAATGTGAATATGCTTTCCAAAAACCAGATGATTTACCAAATGGATACACCTTAAATCCTAACAGAATTAAACCTTGGGGTACAACTCAAGCACTTCTTGCTGCAAGAGATATTGTTAAAGAACCTTTTGCTGTTATTAATGCAGACGATTTTTATGGCAGAAGCGCCTTTACCCTTCTTGCTAATCACTTAAAGAATTTAGACGTTAATTCTACCGATTATTGTATGATTGGTTATATTTTAGAAAACACCTTAACGGAAAACGGGCAAGTTGCAAGGGGCGAATGTTCTGTAGAAAACGGATATTTAAAAAGCATTGTAGAACGCATGAAAATTGAAAAACGTGGCAACACAGCATATTTAGCAAACGAAGAAAAGGAAATTCCTCTTTCTACCGTTGTTTCTATGAACTGCTGGGGCTTTACTCCTGCTATATTTAGTCAACTTAAAGATAGTTTTTCAGATTTCTTAAAAGATAACTGTAACGAACCTAAACAAGAATGCTATTTACCAAACACTGTTCAAGAAATTATGCAAAAAGATAATTGCACGGTTAAGGTTTACCCTTCTGTTGATCATTGGCATGGAGTGACTTATAGTGAAGATAAAGGTAAAGTTTACAAAAGTTTAAAAGCACTTAAGGAAAACGGAACTTATCCTAAATATTTAAAAGACGTTAAGTAAAAAATTTTTATAAAATAAAAACGGCGAAATTAATTTCGCCGTTTTTTTTGCAACACAACTTAATAATTATCAGCAAATTTAGGTTGCTTTTTTAAAGCAGGCACTCTATAATAATATATGATTATATTAAGTTTTTTTTCAATGCGTGTAATTAATATAATAATTGTATGTTTTTTCGGGGTGTAGCGCAGTTGGTAGCGCGCTTGGTTCGGGACCAAGAGGTCGCGTGTTCGAATCACGTCACTCCGACCAAAAAAAGTAGGCTAATGCCTACTTTTTTGTATTTTTATTATTTCCTACTTAAGCCACTTTTAATTGCCGCTTGTTTTACTGCTTCTGCAACAATTGGAGCAACTCTTCTATCAAATGGAGAAGGAATTATGTAATCTGCACTTAATTCTTCTTCTGCTACGCAAGATGCAATTGCCTTTGCTGCTGCAATATTCATTTCGCTATTAATGTCTCTTGCCCTACAATCAAGTGTGCCACGGAAAATTCCGGGGAAAGCTAAAACGTTGTTAATTTGGTTAGGGAAATCGCTTCTGCCTGTACCAACAACTGCTGCACCTGCCTCTTTTGCAAGGTCTGGCATAATTTCAGGGGTTGGGTTTGCCATTGCCATAACAATAGCATCTTTATTCATAGTTTTAACCATTTCTGGAGTTAAGATACCTGCAGATGAAACGCCAACAAAGATATCTGCGCCAACCATTGCTTCTTTTAAAGTGCCTTTTTTGTTTAATGCGTTAGTAAACTCTGCAATTTTTTCTTTTTCAGAGTTCATACCTTCTTTTCTACCCTTGTAGATAATACCCGTTCTGTCGCACATTACTATGTCTTTTGCACCCATAGCAATCATAAGTTTTGCAATTGCCTGACCTGCTGCACCTGCACCACTAAATACAATGCTAACGTCTTCCCACTTTTTATTAACGAGTTTTAATGCGTTAATGCACGCAGCAACACATACTACCGCAGTTCCGTGTTGATCATCGTGGAAAATTGGAATATCTACTTCTGGGTCTTCTTTTAATCTTCTTTCAATTTCAAAACATCTTGGAGCGCCAATATCTTCTAAATTAACACCACCAAAACTGCCTGCTAAAAGTTTTACCGTTTTTACTATTTCATCTACGTCTTTAGAACGAATACAAAGTGGAATAGCATCTACACCACCAAATTCTTTAAAGAGAACACATTTGCCTTCCATAACAGGCATGCCTGCTTCTGGGCCAATATCTCCAAGACCTAAAACGGCTGTTCCGTCAGTTATAACGGCAACGAGATTACCCCTTCTGGTAAGGTCGAAAGATTTATTATAATCTCTATTAATTTCAAGACATGGTTCTGCGACACCTGGCGTGTATGCAAGTGATAAATCTGTTTTGTCTTTTAATGGAACTCTAGAAACAACTTCTAATTTTCCCTTCCATTCCCCGTGTAAACGAAGTGATTCTTTTGCGTAATCCATATATATACCTTCTTTTTATAAAAATTATTTAACACATAAATTCATTGTAAATTGCAGAAATACACTTTTCGTAATCTTCGTTAGATACGCCTACAATTATATTAAGTTCGCTAGAGCCTTGGTCTATCATTTTAATATTTACGCCTGCTTTTGCTAAAGCTGTAAATATTTTTGCAGCCGTTCCTGCCCTTCTTGCCATACCGTGACCTACTATTGCTATTAAAGAAATATTTTCAATAACGTGAACGAAATCTGGGTTAACACTTTCCCTTATTTCGTTTATTATATCAAATAAAACTTCACCTTTAAGTTGTGCGGATTCTAAAACGATTGAAAGTGTATCAATGCCACTTGGAGCGTGCTCTACACATATATTATGCTTTTCTACAACAGAAAGAACCTTTCTAATAAAACCAACTTCTGCGTTCATTAAGTTCTTTTCAATAAAAATTACCGTAAAGTCTTTTTTGCCTGCAATACCCGTTATAACGTTATCTGTACCCGTGTATGCTTCTGATGGAACAATCATTGTGCCTGCATCGGTTGGCTTAAAAGTGTTTTTAATGTTAATAGAAATTTTCTTTTTCATTACGGGGAAAATTGCTTCGGAGTGTAATACTGCCGCACCCATATAAGAAAGTTCCCTTAATTCTTTATAAGTTAATTCTTTTATTACTTTAGAATTTTCTACAATTCTTGGGTCGCAAGTTAAAAATCCGCTAACGTCCGTCCAGTTTTCGTAAAGGTCCGCCTCTACACCGCTTGCAATAATAGAACCGGTCACGTCGCTACCGCCACGGCTAAAGGTTTTTACGTTGCCTTTAGAATCTTTTCCATAAAAGCCCGGAATAACTGCAAATTGTACGCTTGCTAACCTTGATGCAACTTTATCATCGGTATAATCTTCGTTAAGCTTGCCACGGCTATCAAATCTTATCATATCGGCAGCATCTACAAACTCAGCCCCTAAAAATTCTGCCATTACCCTTGCGGAAAGATATTCACCACGAGATGCGGTAAAATCTGGAGATTTATTTTCTATAATTTCCTTTTCCGTTTGTTCTAAAATGCTTTTAATATCTATGGTTAAGTTTAATTCTTTAACCATTTCTATAAACCTATCTTTAATTAAATTAAACGTGCCTTTAAAATCGCCACCAGAAACAAGTTCATTGTAGCATTTATATAAGGTATCGGTTATTTTAATATCTTCTTTAAACCTTTTGCCCGGAGCGGAAACTACTATGTATCTCCTATCTTTATCGCCTAAAACTATATCTTTTACTTGTTTTAAAGCATTAGCGTTTGCCATGCTTGTTCCGCCAAATTTACAAACTTTTATCATAAATCTACCTAATTTTTCTACCTTCTAAATAATACCTTTTTTCTACGCCTTCGCCCATTGAAAACGTTTTTCTTGGGAGAGCGCCGTTATTAGATACAAACCTAAACAAGTCACCCTTTTCTAATTTGTCAAAAAGTATTGCTACAGAATTTTCATCTTGTTTTACTAACTTTTCAACGTTTTCTTTGCCGTGAACGTAGTCAACTTCTCCGCCAAACTCATCAATAAATTTTTTGATGAATTGGTCGGTTTTTTCAATACTTTCAGGAAGTTCCGCACCATTTTTTACAATCTCTTCCCCATCGTAATATACACAAGTTATACCACTTTCTGCCAACAAGGCTTTTTTAAATTTTTCTCTATCAATTCCGTTTATAAAACGATAAATTGGCTCGAAATAAATGCCTTCATCGTAAATGTTAACAATTTCTGCTAAAGCATATTTTGCAGGGTGGGTTTCCCCTTCTTTAAGGTCTTTTTTAACGTTATCCCAATGCGCTTTTGCTGTTGCTAAAGAGTGATTTCCATCGCCAACTGCCATTAAAAACTTGTCGTTAAACCCGTATTTTTCCGTTAACCTTTTTTCGTTTAACAAGTTATTAAACTTTTCTAAAACAGGTTCACTTTCGGGAATAAAGTATCCTTCTAATTCCCCGCCGCCAGCGTTAAGTGTGAAAGAATATATCTTTTTAAAAGTATTTCTTCTGTTATAAAGGTCTTCTATAATTTCACGTTTTTCATCATCAATTAAAATCATAACGTGAGGAAATTCCATAACGGCATCTTTTCTTATTTTAAGTCTTGGTGGAATACGTTCTTTTAAAGTGCCTTCGGTTGCCCTTATAAGTGGACGAGCACCAACCGCATAATCGTATTCATCTAAATCAACCGCGGCAACAAGCCCTATTCTTTTTTCTACGAACGGAGTTTTTCTAATGGTTAAAACAAACCCCTTTTCTAACGTGGTAAAAAGACCGTTTTGTAAA
>JAGBSS010000123.1 GCA_017631725.1 Clostridia bacterium
CCACATTCTGGGCAAAATTTAGCATTTAAACCAACTTTTGCGCCACACTCGGGGCAAAATTTATTTGCATCTAACTTTGTTCCGCATTCAGAACAAAACTTGCTTTTTGCAGAAATTTCCGCTTTGCAAGATGGGCAAACTGTTGTTTTTTCTATTTTTTTATTTTCTTTTTCAGTAACAGGCTTCATTGCTTCTGCAAAAACTGAACCTAAACCAACACCTGCGCCGACACCCATACCTGCACCAACGAACGCACCGCCCATACCTTGGTTTTTAGCGGCATCTTTAAGTGCTTCTGCTGCGGCAATTTTCATCATAACGTCTGTTTTAGCACCTAAAATTCCAAGTTTGCTACGTTCATCTAAAGCCTTTTCCACTTCTGGCGGAACGGACATATTTTCAACGAAAAGATTAGTTAATTCTAAACCAATTTCATTAAACTTTTCTTGAATTTTTGCTTTTATAATTTGGTTGAATTCTAAAGTATTTCCTGCTAAGTCTAAAGCCGAAACTTTGCTTTCCCCTAAAACGTCGGTTAAAGCGGAAACGAGCATTGTTTTAAGCCAAGAAGTAATATCTTCTGTTGCAAAAGTAGAATTTGAGCCAAATAACTCTTTCATAAAAATATCAGAGCGAGCAACCCTAAACGCATAAGAGCCAAAGCCCCTTACCCTTATCATATCAAACTCTGGGTCACGCATCATAATTGGGTTAGCCGTTCCCCATTTGCAGTTTGTAAATTGCTTTAGGTTTACAAAATAAACGTCTACCCTTATTGGGGTTTGAAAGCCGTATTTCCAACCTGCGAGTTTAGATAAAATAGGGAAAATTTCAGTATTTAAATCGTACGTGCCGGCAGGAAAAATATCACAAATTTTGCCTTTGTGAACAAAAATTGCTTCTTGCGATTCCCTAACGACAAGTTTAGATTTATGGTTAATCTCCGTGCCACCTTTTTTAAGTGGATATTTATAAACTATTGTGTTAGAACTGTCATCTGTCCATTCTAATATTTTTAAAAATAAAGCCACGGTTTTTCTCCTTTGTCTTTTTATAAAGTATAACACAAAATTTTACTATTTACAATATTTTATTTACTTTTTACTTTGCATTTTTTCAACTTTTTGTTATAATAAGAAAAAAGTTAATTTGCGGGTATAGTACATCGGTAGTATGCGAGCTTCCCAAGCTTGAGAGGTGGGTTCGATTCCCATTACCCGCTCCACTAAAAAAACCAACGGATTTCCGTTGGTTTTTAATTTAAAATCTAAAACATAAAAAGGCAAGGGCTACTACTCCAACAATTAAACCAATCCATTGAAGTTTTTGTAATTTTTCCTTAAAAATTATAAATGCGGCAATAGTACATAATATTATTGACCCTCCGTTTACAACGGGGAAAAATATTGCAGATGGTATTACCCCTGCCAGATATAAATTTAATCTGTTAACTACGCCGGTGGCAACGCCTACTATAATCATAGTTATTATTGGCTTTACGTTTATCTTTTTATTTTGATTAAGTATTACACTAAAAGCATTTTTTCTGCTCATAATTAGGCTTATTATTAAAGATACAACTGCAACGACAATAAATGCAGTAGTTAAAAAACCTTTCAATTCTAATTTATAATTAGATGCTTGGTGAATCTTTTGAAAAAGGCCAATCCCACAACTACAAAACATTAAAAATATGCAAAGAATAAACCATGAAATAGATGCCTTTCTTTCTTGAGAA
>JAGBSS010000124.1 GCA_017631725.1 Clostridia bacterium
ATTCAACGTTGTTTTCTTTACAAAGTTCTTTTATTCTTTTGTTTAATAAAATAATTGCATCTGTTCTTTCGTCTATAACGCCAAGCGGCAAAACTGAACCAATTATCAATTTAATACCATTTTCCTTACACATATCAATTGCTTGTTTATAATATGGAATAAGGCTTAAGGTAAACTGATCTATAAATTCACTTGTAATAGTTTCCCCCGCTTGCTTTTTTTGACCAAAGGTATAACCGATGTTGTTTACACCTTCACACATAAAACAAACCTTGGGTTTTAAATTAACAACGTCGTGCTTAAAACGTTTTATTAAATCTATAACGCCCTCTCCACCAATACCACGATTAATAACTATTCCAAACTTTTTGAAATAAACTTGTAATTCAAAACCTTCGGTAATAGAATCGCCAATAAAAAGCAAGTCTACAGGTACGTTATTTAATATTAAGCAACTATTTTGTCTATTGTAAACGGCACGCATCTGACCATTTCCGATTTGCTTTATAGCATCATCGGAAAAATATTCATTAACATATTGTTTAAAATCCATAAACCCTCCGTAAGTCTACAATAATTATATATCAATAAAATAATTATTCAAGACAAAAACAAATTTATTAAAGCCAATTTTTAGCGATAAATTCTTTATCTATTTATCGCTCCTGTAATTTTGTGATAAGCACAATCTTGCAAGAATTTAGCGTTGACTTCTGCCCTTTTTGTAGATGAAATAGATTCATAATAAGCAGAGTTAAACGTAAGCATCATTGCAGTAGCACTTAAAGAGTCTAAATTAATGTGGTCGTAATAAAGTTGATATCTTGGGTCGCCTGCAACTTTTAAATCTTCTAAAGCGGCATAACCCTTATCGCAGAAGGAAAGCCATTTAAGCATAGTGGTTTCGTTAAATGCATCTATAGACTTTGTAACGTATGTTCCCTGTTCTGGAACGTTGTCAAAACCATAGGTTATATTGCAATATGCCATATAATAACGATAATAGGTGTAAAAATCTAACATATCTTGCGCAGCAGGTCCATAATAGTTAATAAAGAAATTTTCAACAAGTTCGTTAAAATCTAAATTACAATCCCACATAAGTTTTGCTTGAAGATAAACTTTAAGCCTAGACCAGTCTGAAGATTGCGAATCCCATTGACCTTGAATAAAGAATAATTCCGTTTTCTTTTCTACTAAATATTTAATAGTAGATTGCAAGTTAGTCATAGTGTCGTACGGAATGAAATAGTCTGCAAATCTACAACCATAAAACCATACGAAAAATTTGTTAGTTAAAACGTCCCATTGTTCCATGTAATCCCAATATCTTTGGTTTTCCGTAGAGTTAAATGGATAATAGAACCTTGCTTGCCAAGGCGCATACCAAGCACAGACACCTTCACTAAACACCATATCTTCGCTTACAGGTTGCCAATCTCCATTAGAACCTTTAACAACGGGAGCAGGAACGGTTTTTTGATAAGCAAACACTAAAATATAAACTTCTCTATTTGGGAAATTTTCTTTTGCACAAGGAATAACAATGTCTGCAACGTCATTAATGTAAAGCGTTTGAGTTGCCGCTGCTGCGCCTGCGTTTTCTGCCATAATTTTATTACAAGCTTTACAAGCGCACCAAGTATTATGGTCTCTATGGGTAAACGGAATAATGTCAACTTTTGGGTTGTCAATTAAAAACTGCTTCATTTTTTCTGCAACAATTTCAACCAATGCGTTGTATTCTGTTTTGTTGCCGTGCGCAGTATAGCAAAGTTGAGTTTTATCTTCCGTATACCAGTCTGGGTGGTATGTTTCAGGCTTTTTAGCGTTATCGTATTCTTCCAAAGGTAATACTAAAAACGTATTATGTCCGTTCCAGCCACCAAATCTACCAATCATTTCGTGGTCTTTTCTCATACGCATACGCCTTGCGTTAACTCTATCATAGTTTATATCGTACATATGAGAAGAACGATATTTAATATCTGGAACTTCTTTAACGTCCCACGTGCATAAAGGAGAACTTGTTAATCCCTTGTCTATTTCCCACGTATCTGGGCCGTAATATTCATAATTGAATTGATACTTTAAGAACTCATAAACGCCGTATAAACTGCCAAAATCGTCTCCACCGACAATAAATATACAGTTGCCTTTAGATTTAATGTAAAAACCATTACCTTTTAAAGATAAAAGGTCTAAATTTAACCCAGAATCTTTTAAAACTTGCGTTTCACCAACGGAAATATACTTAACGTCTTCTGTGTAAGTACGATTTTTATCGGTCACCATATGCAAGCCAACGCCAGTTGCTTGCCAAATAAAGCCGTGAAGTTCTGAAACAGCCCTAATAATAGTTTCATCATCAGAAGAACTAATTTTAAGTTCAGTTTCAGGTAAAGTTAAATTTCCTTCCGGTCCAGAAACAACGTATCCGTCTGGATAAGGAGTATAAGGAGATTCTGGTTTAACATAATCTTCTTTTAAAGAAGGGTCAGACCAACTAACTTTATATTCAACATCATCTGGATATACTATTTGATATTCACTTGTTCCATTAAAGAACATATTTTCTTCTGTTTTAACAACTTTTGCATTATGCACAAGTTCCCCTTTGGAAACCTTGTCTACAATAACGTTAGGGTCGCTTTTACTTGACTTATTACAACCGCTTAATCCAATTGAAGAAAAAGTGAGCATTAGCGCAAAACCAATTGTTAAAATTCTTTTAAATTTGCCAAAATTTTTCATAATACACCTATTTTATATATTTTACAATAGTTGTAAATAATTGTCAATACCGAAAATACAAAATAATCAATTAA
>JAGBSS010000011.1 GCA_017631725.1 Clostridia bacterium
AATGTATGACTCAATTGCACGTACAGCATTGCCTCCCCATGGCTGGTCGCTGAAAACGATCGTGTTTGGATTTTGTACTTGTTTTTCAGTTTTTCGATAAGTTTACGGGATATCTGTGGCGATGAACCAAGAAATTTAAGAAAAAGTCAAAAAAAAAACACAACTTTTTTGAATTTTTTTATCTTTGATTTTATTTCTTAAAATTATTATATGACAAAAGGGTTAACTATTCTACAATTAACGACTTTTTTATGGTTTTGCCTTATGTTATTATGCCCGTAAAGGAGAAATTATGGAAATAAAATACAAGTTAAATGGAAAAGATTTGTTTCTTTTCGTTATGGGGGAGTTAGATGAACACGTTGCCCCAAAAGCAAAAGATATTTTAGATAAGGTTATAAGTTTAAATGCCTGTGCGGAAAAAGTTGTATTTGACCTTTCCGGTCTTTCTTTTATGGATAGCACGGGTGTTGGTCTTTTAATTGGAAGATACAAAAAATTAAACGAGTATTGTATTCCTGCTTATATTAGGGGTGCAAGTTCTTCAACTGAAAGAGTTATAGAACTTGCAGGTTTATACGGCATTATGCCTAAATATTAGGAGATAGTTATGGAAAACGAAATGATTTTAGAATTTGATGCTAAATCGGAAAACGAATTTTTTGCAAGGGCGGTTATTGGTTGCTTTATGTTAAGGCTTAATCCAAGTGTAGCAGATATTGCAGACGTGAAAACCGCCGTTTCAGAAGCGGTTACAAATAGTATTGTTCACGGATATAAAAAGGGTGAAGGCAAGGTGAAACTCTATGCTAAAACTGATGGAAATAGTATACATATAAACGTTTTTGACAAGGGCATAGGAATTGAAAATTTACCTAAAGCTTTAGAGCCGTTTTATACAACAAAGCCAGAAGAAGAACGTTCTGGCATGGGCTTTACAATAATGAAAAGTTTTATGGATGAAGTTTTAGTCACGTCAAAACTGGGTGTTGGAACAGAAGTTTATATGAAAAAAACTTTTAATAATTGTAATAAGGAAAACAATGCTTGAACAAGAACAATTACTTTACCACGTTAGAAAAGCAAAACAAGGAGAAGAGAATTCTAAATCAATACTATTTTCAGAAAACGCACCACTTATAAAAAGCCTTGTAAACAGGTTTAAAAACAAAGGGGTAGAGCAAGAGGATTTGTATCAAATTGCTTGTATAGGGTTTTTAAAAGCAATAAATAATTTCGATGAAAATTTTGGTGTTAAATTTTCCACTTATTCTGTTCCAATGGTTATTGGAGAAATAAAACGTTATATGCGAGATAACGGGGCAATAAAAGTTTCGAGAACGTTAAAAATTTTGGCAAACAAAATTAATAGATATGTAGACGAGTTTGTTTCAAACAAGGGTGTTTCTCCCACGGTTGAACATTTATCAAACGTTTTTTCCGTGCCTGAAGAAGAAGTCGTAATTGCCATTGATAGCTCTAAAATGCCCCTATCTATATACGAAAAATATGAAGATGAAGAAGATGGACAAGAGTTAATTGATAAAATTTTCGATGGCG
>JAGBSS010000125.1 GCA_017631725.1 Clostridia bacterium
GCCTTCGTTTATAATATAATCTAAACCTAAAGATTCTAATGCGGCTTTTAAACCTTCTGTTGCTGCGTTCCAATCTTCATCAGAACCCATGCTATTTTCAGGGCGAGTAGAAAGTTCTACAAAATATTCAAAGCCGAATTTAGAATATACTTCGTTAATTAGGTGAACAACGTTTATAATTTCCGAAGTTATTTGTTCTCTTCTCATAAAAATATGAGCATCGTCTTGAGTAAAGCAACGAACCCTAAATAAGCCGTGTAATGCACCTTTAAGTTCATGGCGGTGAACAAGACCTAATTCGCCAACCCTTAAAGGTAAATCTCTATAAGAGTGTGGTTTTGCTTTGTAAACTAAAACACCACCGGGGCAGTTCATTGGTTTAACGCAGAAAGTTTCTTCATCTATAGTGGTAGAATACATATTGTCTTTATAATGATCCCAATGGCCACTTGTTTCCCAAAGTTTTCTGTTCATTATAAGTGGGGTAGAAACTTCTACGTAATTTTCACGGGTGTGAAGTTCACGCCAATAGTCTATAAGTGTGTTTTTAAGTTTCATACCTTTTGGTAAAAAGAATGGGAAACCGGGGGCTTCATCTTGCATCATAAATAAATCCATTTCTCTGCCAATGCGCCTATGGTCACGTTTTTCGGCTTCTTCTACCATTTTTAAGTATGCATCTAATTCTTCTTGGGTTTTAAATGCAATACCTTTAATACGTGTTAACATTTTGTTATTTGCATCGTTTTTCCAATATGCACCGCTTTGACCTGTAATTTTAAAAGCCTTTAACGCTTTAGTATAGGTTAAGTGTGGGCCAACGCACATATCAACGTATTCACCTTGTTCGAAAAATGAAATTTTAGCATCTTCGGCCAAATCGCCAATATGCTCTATTTTATATTTTTCATTTTTTTCTTGCATTAACTTAATTGCTTGCTCTCTTGGCAGAGAGTAAGTTTTAATTGGCAAGTTCTCTTTTGCAATTTTTTTCATTTCCCCTTCAATTTTTAAAAGGTCTTCATCGGTAAGTTTAGTATCTCCTAAATCTACGTCGTAATAAAAACCCTTTTCATTAGCAGGACCATATGCAAAATCTGCATGTGGGAAAAGACGTTTAATTGCTTGCGCCATAACGTGTGCAGCAGTATGGCGAATTATTAACAATTCTTCACTTGGTTCGCATTCTCTAACAATGCCGTCGTTGTAAATAACTTTCATATTAATCTCCTTAAACAAAAAACACCCAAGGACATAGCCCAAGGGTGCTTTACACGGTTCCACCTTGAATTTAACTTAATTTACCCTTTACGCAGGTTTTACGGCAATGGATACTAAATTCCCCATTACGGCTCGGGAGCGGTATCACCTTTATTTTGCTTGGGGCTTGCACCAACCGCCCTTTCTCTTTCCGCTAAAATAAATAGACTTTCCTTCAACGCCTTTATCAAACTACTTTTATTATATTTTACAAAAACAATTTTGTCAATCTTTTCTTGCTTTTATTATTACATAATTTTAAACAAATTATTGTTGTATATTGCCAAAAATGTGGTATAATATTTTTGGAGATTTTATGAAAGAAAAAACTTTTGAACTTGTGTCCAACTTTTCGCCCACGGGCGATCAGCCACAAGCAATTAGTCAACTTGTAGAAGGCGTTAAAGATGGCTTACGAACTCAAGTATTGTTAGGGGTGACAGGCTCTGGCAAAACTTTTACTATGGCCAACGTTATTAAAGAACTTAATCGCCCCGCTTTAGTTATTGCGCACAACAAAACTCTTGCTGCGCAACTTTGCAACGAGTTTAAAGAGTTTTTTCCAAACAATAGGGTAGAATTTTTTATTTCTTATTACGATTATTATCAGCCAGAAGCATATATTCCATCTACCGATACCTATATAGAAAAAGATTTAGCCATTAACGATGAAATTGATAAGCTACGCCACTCGGCAACCTGTTCTCTTTCAGAACGCAGAGATACCGTAGTGGTGGCATCTGTTTCTTGTATTTATGGTCTTGGTGCTCCAGAAGAATATTATAGGTTAGCCTTATCTCTTCGCCCCGGTGATGAAATTGCTATGGATAGCGTAATGAGAAAACTTGTTTCTATTCAGTACGTTAGAAAAGACGTAGACTTTTCTCGTTCTTCTTTTAGGGTGCGTGGCGACGTTATTGAAATTTTCCCTTCTTCTAACACGGAAATTGTCATTAGGGTAGAGTTTTTTGGTGACACGATAGACAGAATTACCGAAACGGAGTTTGTTTCCGGAAAGGTTATTTCAGAACTAAAGCACGCAGTAATTTTCCCTGCAAGTCACTATGCCGTAGCCGAAGAAAAGTTGGAAAGTGCTTTAAAAGCCATTGTTTTAGATAAGGAAAACGAAGTTAAAGCATTTAAAGAGTCTGGCAAGCTTTTAGAAGCACAAAGGCTTAACGAACGCACTAACTATGACCTTGAAATGATAAGGGAAATTGGATATTGCAAGGGTATAGAAAACTATAGCCGTTATTTTGATGGTAGGGAAATTGGCGACCCACCTTTTACTCTTTTAGATTATTTTCCAGATGATTATATAGTTTTTATAGATGAATCGCATATGACAATTCCACAACTTAACGCAATGTATAATGGGGACAGGTCACGAAAGACAAGTTTAGTTGGTTATGGCTTTAGGCTTTCTTCTGCTTTTGACAATCGCCCTTTAACCTTTAGCGAGTTTGATGAAAGGGTTGGGCAAATGATATGCGTTTCGGCTACACCTGCACCATACGAACTCAATCAGGCAGGCAAAGTGGTAGAGCAACTTATTCGCCCCACGGGGCTTCTTGACCCAGAAGTAGAAGTTAGACCAATTAAAAACCAAATAGACAACGTTTTGGTGGAAATTAACCAAACGGTAAAAAGTGGTGGTAGGGTTTTAATTACTACTTTAACAAAGAAAATGGCGGAGAGTTTAACTGAATATTTAAAAGAACACGGTGTAAAAGTTAGGTATATGCATAGCGACATAGATACTATGGAGCGAATTGAAATTGTAAATTCTTTAAGAACGGGCGAAACGGACGTTTTATGTGGTATCAACCTTTTAAGAGAAGGGCTTGACCTTCCAGAAGTTAAAAGAGTGCTTATATTAGATGCCGATAAAGAAGGATTTTTACGTTCTAACACTTCACTTATTCAAACGATAGGTAGGGCAAGTAGAAATAGCGAAGGTAAGGTTATAATGTATGCAGACGTTATAACGGGCAGTATGAAAAGTGCTATAGAAGAAACGGCTCGTAGAAGGAAAATTCAGTCGGAGTATAACAAAAAGCACGGAATAACCCCTAAAACTATCAAAAAGAACGTTGTAAATAGTTTAAACATAACCAAAAAGGTAAAGGATATTAGCGAAATTAACAAGCAAGATATTCCTGCGGAAATTGAAAAACTTAAGGCACTTATGAAGGTGGCATCTAACAATTTAGACTTTGAAAAGTGCATAGAGTTAAGGGATACAATTGCTAAATTAAAACTTAAAATGAGAAAATAGTATGCAAGAAAATATAGTTATAAAGGGCGCAAGGGCTCACAACTTAAAAAACGTTAATTTAACCGTTCCAAGAAACAAACTTGTAGTTTTTACAGGTCTTTCTGGTAGTGGTAAAACTTCTTTAGCGTTTGACACCATTTATGCAGAAGGACAAAGAAGATACGTTGAAAGTTTATCAAGTTATGCAAGAATGTTTTTAGGACAAATGGAAAAACCAGACGTTGACCAAATAGACGGGTTGTCGCCTGCAATTTCTATTGACCAAAAAACCACTTCTCACAACCCACGCTCTACTGTCGGTACGGTTACCGAAATTTACGATTATTTAAGGCTTTTGTTTGCAAGGGTAGGTGTTCCACATTGTCCATCTTGCGGAAAGGAAATTTCCAAGCAAACGGTAGATGATATTGTGGATAAAGTTATGCTTTTACCAGAAGGTAGCAAAATTTTGGTAAAATCTCCAATTGCAAGGGGCAAAAAAGGGGAATATAGAAAGGAATTAGAAAACCTTAAAAAAAGTGGCTACGTTAGGGTAGAAGTAGACGGCGTTGTTTACGATTTAAGCGAAGATATTATTTTAGATAAAAACATTAAACACACAATTAGCGTTATCGTTGACAGATTAGTTGTAAAAAACGGCATTGAAAAAAGGCTTTCAGATAGCATTGAAACTGCCGTAAAATTGGCATCAGGGTTAGTTATAATTGAAAATTTAGGGGATAAACAAGAACTTTATTCCACTAAATACTCTTGTCCCGATTGTGGTATTAGCATAGAAGAAATAGAGCCAAGGTTGTTTTCTTTTAATAATCCGTTTGGTGCTTGTCCAGAGTGCCACGGGCTTGGCTACAACAACGAAATAGATGAAAATTTAATTGTTAAAGATAAAAACAAGACCTTAAGAGAAGGGGCAATGACTGTTACCGGTTGGAATATTGGCGAAGGTAAAATTGCCGAAATGAGTTTCAAATCTTTAGCAGAACATTACGGTTTTAGTATAGACGTTCCCGTTAAAGACTTGCCCGAAAGAATATATAATATTCTTTTATACGGCAGTGGCGATGAAAAAATTAAAATGAACTACAACACTAAAACCTTTAACACAAGTTATGAAGCAAGGTGGGAAGGTATTATTCCTAACCTAAAAAGAAGATACCGTGAAACTACTTCCGATTACTCTAAAATGGAAATAGAAAGGTATATGAGAATTACTCCTTGTAAAACTTGTGGTGGCAAGCGTTTAAGAAAAGAAGCGCTAGCTGTTACCATTGGTGGAAAAAAC
>JAGBSS010000126.1 GCA_017631725.1 Clostridia bacterium
AAAGAAGAAGTAAGTTTTTTTGAACTTTTCTCAAGTTATTATACAAGAACAGAACTTGTCACAACCTTTCAAGCCCTTTTAGAGCTTTTAAAAATGCAATACGTAAGTGTAGAGCAACACGGTGTATTTGATGATATAACAATAAAATTAAGGAATGATAGAAATGAAGAACTTGGAGAAATTGACGAATATAATTGAGTCTATATTGCTTGTTTCGGGTGAAAAAGTTGCAATTTCTGATATTGCAGAAAAACTTGAGGTGACCGATAAAGACGTTTTAAATGCTGCAAAAGTTTTGCAAGAAAAATATTCTGGAGATTCTGGAATACATCTTTTAATTTTTAATAAAAAAATACAATTTTGCTCAAATCCTAAATATGCAGACCAAGTTTCTTCTGTATTAAATCCAATAAAAGAGCGTGAATTATCTAAAAGTTTATTAGAGGCAGCAGCAATTATTGCATATAAGCAACCTGTTACACGTATCGATTTAGAAGAAATAAGGGGAAATAGCGAATACGCAGTACAAAAACTATTAGAACTTGGAATGATTGAGCCTGTTGGCAGAAAAGATGCCGTTGGTAGGCCTGTTATGTTTGGTACAACTGATGAGTTTTTAAAACGTTTCCAAATTTCTTCATTAGATGAGTTGCCGGATTACGAAGATTTAATTAATCAAATTAATTTAATAAGGGGAAATAAAGTAGACGATGATTATCTTTATAAAAAAGACGTTTATTTAGACCCAGAAGAAAACGTAGAGAATTCTGAAGAAGACTTCGATTTGCCCGATATTACAGAAGAAGAAATTCCAGACTTTTTAGTTGGGGAAGAAGTGGAAACAATATAATTTAAAATTTTGAAACGACCTTATTGGTCGTTTTTTTATTGCATATAAAAAATTTTATTGCAAATAATAATTTATATGCATAAAAACAAAATCGTTAGTAAAATACAAGTAATTTTAATATTGTTTATGTGTGGCATAATGTTGTTTTTTATGCCTAAAATAAAAAATGTTAGCGCAAATAACTCTTCTGAAATAGTAATGGAGCAAAAATCTTTAAGGGTTTTATATGAAAGTAATGCAAGAAAAAAATCTTATATGGCAAGCACAACTAAAATATTGACTGCTATAACAATTATAGAAAATTGTAATTTAAACGATATAGTGACAATAGATAAAAAAACAACAGGAATTGAGGGTTCAAGCATATATTTAGAAGAAGGGGAAAAATTATCTGTTAAAGACCTTTTATATGGGTTAATGTTGCGGTCTGGCAATGATTGTGCGGAAACTTTAGCCGTTTATTGTAGCAAAAGTATAGAAAATTTTGCTTTATTAATGAACGAAACTGCTAAAAAAATTGGCGCAGTTAATAGTAATTTTGTAAATCCACACGGACTTCATAACGATAACCACTATACTACGGCGTACGATTTAGGTTTAATTTCTTGCTATGCAATGAATAACGCAAATTTTAGAGAGATTGTTTCAACAAAATACGTTAAAATTCCATTTACAACAAGAGATACTACAAGATTATTGAAAAATAAGAATAAAATACTTTGGAATTTAGATGGTTCTACCGGAATAAAAACAGGTTTTACTAAAAAAGCAGGCAGGTGTTTAGTTTCATCTTGCCTTAAAAACGGCATAGAAGTTATTTGTGTGGTTTTAAACTGTCCGCCAATGTTTGAAAGGTCGGAAAATTTAATAAATAACGCTATTAATAGTTATAAAATTTATAAAATTTTAAGTAAAAAATATGCAATAGACTTTATTCCTGTTAAAAATAATAAGGAAAAAGTTGGTTTAATTATTAAAAACGATGTTTATTTGCCATTAACCGAACAAGAATTAAAAAATATTAAAATTGTATATAATTATCCTGATATTATAGAAAATAATGTTAATTGTAATGAAAATATTGGTGAAATTCAAATTTACACGCAAAACAACTTGATTTTTAGTGAGAAAATCTATACAATTATAAACGTTAACATTTAAGGAGTATTATATGCGTATAAATAAATTTTTGGCCGAAGGTGGAATTGCATCCAGAAGAGGCGCTGATGAATTAATTAAATCGGGCGTTGTTAAGGTAAATAAAAAAGTTGCAAAACTTGGAGATGAAGTTGACCCTTATAACGATTTAATTACCGTAGAAGGAAGACCTGTTGGTTTAGTAAAAAAATACGATTATTATATTATGAATAAGCCAAAAGGGTACGTTTGCACGGTTAAAGATGATAAAGGCAGAAAAACTGTTATGGATTTGCTTCCGCCAAGTGCAAAAAGGTTGTTTCCGGTTGGTAGGTTAGACTATGACACTGAAGGTTTGTTGTTGCTGACTAATGACGGTGATTTAACTTTCAAACTAACGCACCCAAAG
>JAGBSS010000127.1 GCA_017631725.1 Clostridia bacterium
ATGCACTCTTATTTGATGTGTTCTACCTGTAATTAGTTTAACTTCTACAATACTATTTCCGTTTTCTAATCTTTTTATCACGTTGCATATAGATTTAGCATATTTTCCATCTACGGCACACTCTCTTTCAATTCCATTAGAGTTTTTGCGTTTTATTGGTTTTTCAATTACAAAATCATCTTGGATAGGCGTGCCTTTTATCAATGCAGAATAAGTTTTTACTATTTCGCCCCTTTTTATTTGTTCCCCTAAAATACTTGCCGTTAAAGCGTCCTTTGCTATTAAAACAATCCCGCTCGTGTCTTTATCTAACCTATTTATCGCTCTAAACGTAAATGGTTGTGGAAAAAACCGCCCATATATTAGCTGGTCTAAAGAAATTGATTGATTTCCCTTTGAAGAATGGGTAAGCATGCCTTTTGGTTTGTTTACGGCTAAAAGATAGTCGTCTTCGTAAACAATTTGCAAGTTTCCCTTTATTGGTTTTACGTAAGGGTTTGGAGCGTCTTGTGGAAAAACCACCTTTAAGGTGTCGCCTGTTCTAAGCCTATCGTTTATGTTTTGTAAAACTTTTCCATTAACAAAAACGCCACCAAACTTAACCTTTTTTATAATCTCTTTAGATACACCCTTTAGTTTAAGAAAATCTGTAGCCTTTTTATTATTAAATTCTAAACTAACCCTAAACTCAAACTCTCGCATAACTTTACAACTATTATGTTTTTTACTTTTTGACATTAATTTTTAAAAGTTTTTATATTTTATACCAATAATAATCATAATATGTGGAATAAAAGTCGGTTGCGTTGGTTGATGGGCTTGTTACACTTGTTTGCGTACCACCTGTTTTATTATTCCAGTTGCTTGAACTTGTTGTTTTATACCAAGTTGTAGTATCACTAAAAGTAACACTTGTTAATGAATAGCAATAATAGAACACATTTTTCCCTATACTTGTTACGCCACTTCCTATTGTTAGACTTGTTAATGAAGTGCAAGACATGAACGCATAAGAGCCTATACTTGTTACGCTATCTGGTATTACTACGCTTTTTAATGACTCGCAATCATAGAACGCCCAATCACCGATACTTGTTACACTATCTCCTATTACTACACTTGTTAATGAACTGCAAGAAGAGAACGCCCAATCACCGATACTTGTTACACTATCAGGTATTACTATGCTTCTTAATGAATTGCAACCAGCGAACGCATAATTACCTATACTTGTTACGCTATTTCCTATTGTTACACTTGTTAATGAACTGCAATTAGAGAACGCATGATATGGAATACTGCCACCAGTTACGGTCACTGATTTTAGTGAAGTTGGTATATAGTAGTGATAATATGTCGAGCCTGAGTGGTATTGATACGTTGCACCACTTATAGACGAATTATAACTTGTTGTGTAACCGAATATATAACCAAACACTTGGTCTTTGCCATTAATTGCAGTTTTACTTGCACCCACAAATGGTAAGGTTATACTTGTTAATGAACTGCAACCAGAAAATGCACTTTCACCTATACTTGTTACGCTATTTCCTATTGTTACACTTGTTAATGAACTGCAATTAGAGAACGCATGATATGGAACATTACCTCCTGTTATTGTTACTGATTTTAATGATGTTGGTATATAATAATGATAATACGTTGAGCCTGATTCGTATTGATACGTTGCACCACTTATAGACGAATGATAACTTGTTGTATAACCGAATATATAACCAAACACTTGGTCTTTGCCATTACTTGCAGTTTTACTTGCACCCA
Organism: Clostridia bacterium; assembly: GCA_017631725.1. Lineage (GTDB taxonomy): Bacteria > Bacillota > Clostridia > Christensenellales > Borkfalkiaceae > UBA1259. The sequence goes on from JAGBSS010000127.1 coordinate 1,783, forward strand.
CAAATGGTAAAGTTATACTTGCTAATGAACTGCAATTATAGAACGCAGACCGACCTATACTTGTTACGCTATTTGGTATTGCTATACTTGTTAATTTACTGCAACCACTGAACGCAGAATTACCTATACTTGTTACACTATTTGGTATTACTACACTTGTTAATTTACTGCAATAATAGAACGCAGCATCACCTATACTTGTTGCGTAATCTGGCACAACAATTCCCGTAACAGTTTTGTCTTTTATTCCAGTAATTTCACAGGACGTTGTTGTTGAAGAAAATGTGAAATTAGCCATTTCTTCTTTCACTTCAAATTTTGCTGTTACGTTTTGGGTTGCAGTGAAAGTATAGGTTAAATCACTTGACAACAATTCTTCCCCATTATACCAACCAACAAAATTATAACCTAACTTTGGTGTTGCCGTTGCAGTGATTTGTTTTCCATACTTATGAGTTCCCGCATTTGTTATAGAGCCCATAACACCATTTTCAACGGAAAGTTTATACGTATCAAGTGTATAATAAACTTTTAATACAAGTGTACCTTTGCCGTCTATATTGCCACTATCTGTTGAACTTGGTTTATGAGTAAAGTGGTCAAATGTCTTTATTTCTGCTTCAGCAGTAGTGTCAGTAGTGCCTGTTTTATTTTCAGTAATCTCTAAAGTATATTTATCGTTTTCTAAATTTTGCAAGTAGTATTCTACAACGTATTTTGTATCTTTATTTGCTTTCCAACTTGCAGTTATAGTTGTATTTTTTGTTATTGGA
>JAGBSS010000128.1 GCA_017631725.1 Clostridia bacterium
AGCCGATAAAGATTATATCCCCACTTTCTATCGCAGGCAATAGGCTATCGCTTTGAGTTTTATTAAAACGGTGGCATTCATCTAAAAGTAAATAGGTTTTTTTACCATAGAGTTTGGCGTTGGACTTTGCTTCGTCTACTACACGTTTAACGTCTGAAACGCCACTTGATACGGCGTTTAATTTGACAAAATAACCTGCCGTAGAAGATGCTATCACGTTTGCAAGTGTGGTTTTGCCACTACCTGGTGGCCCCCAAAATATACAACTGCCAAGCATATCTGCCTTTATCGCACGGGATAAAAGACTGTTTTCACCAACTATGTGGGTTTGACCTATATATTCTTTCAAGGTCTTTGCACGCATTCTTTCTGCAAGCGGAGTTTTTGTGTTTTCCGCCGGAACTAAATCAAATAAATCCATAATTTAATTATACACTAAAGTTTACCTTTTTTCAACCCGTATTGAATATAAATTGCCCTATCTTGCTTAACTTTTTTGCTTGTTTAAAATAAATGACCACGCATTTTGCGTGGCCAATTTTTATTGATTATTTTTTTTAATAATTGGAATAATTTTTTCTGGCAAATATCCGTTTAGGTCTAAATTATTTTTAATTCTATCCCTAACAACACTTGAAGAAATTTTACTATACTCTCCGCTTACGTTATAAAAAAGCGTAGTAATGTCTAAAGCTAAACTTTTGTTAAATTCTGCCATTTTCTTTTCGTATTTTAGGTCTTTTTTATCTCTAATGCCCCTTGCGGTAAATTTAACTCCGTTTTCCTTCATAAAATTAACCGTTAATCCGTTATAGGCTTTAATTTCAACAGGCATATCGCTAAATGCTAAATTTAAAAAGTTAAGCCTTTCTTCTAAAGAGTAAAAAGGGGTTTTTTCCGAATTTACACCAACTCCAATTAAAACGCTATTAAAATCTTTTAAAATTTCTTTAACTAAATTAACGTGACCAATAGTCACAGGGTCAAACGTGCCTGCAAAAAGACATTTATCTTGCTTTACCCTTTTTTTAAAAAAGGTTAAATTTGCCCTGCCGTATCTTCTTGAATCAACAATTTTTAGCCCCTGAATATCTACGTTAAAAGGTTTTTCGGTTTCTAAAATTATAACACCTGTATCAATAACGTTTTTAGCCGCTTGTATAACCTTGTCTATGCCTTCCATATTATATGGTGGGTCAACGTAAACCACGTCGAATTTTTCCTTTAAAAAAGACAACAACGACAATGCGTTTTCAGAGTAAGTGGTAACCTTGTTTTCTATATTTAAACTTGATAAATTTGCCTTTAAAAGTTTTTTGCTCTCTAAAGAATTATCGTTAAAACAAACCTTGTCCGCCCCACGAGAATATGCTTCTATACCCATAGCCCCCGTGCCTGCAAAAAGGTCTAAAAAACTTGCCCCTTCTATAACTTGGTTTAAAATGTTGAAAACACTTTCCCTAACCATATCAGAAGTTGGCCTAACGCCTATGTTAGAAAATTCTTTTAACTTTCTGCCCTTAAACTCTCCGCCGATTATTCTCAAAACGTGTCCCCATTAATTTTTTGTTTTGTTTCTTCAAAACGTTCGTTAACAAGCAAATATTTTTTACCGCCTAAATAATAGCCTATGGTAATAAAAATAGCATAAACGACAAATGCAGATGCAGGTAAAATATAACTTATCGTTTCAGAAAGGCCACAAGCAGAAAATAAGCGGAAGGTTGTACCACACACAAAGTTAGATGCAACTTTTAACATTTCCGCAACACGCCCTGTTATTGCAAATGAGATTGCGTTTGCTAAAGTAAACACTATTAAAGGCAAGCAAACTATAAATGCCATTAAAATTCCGTTTGTAATTTTGTATTCAGAAGATTTATCGTATTTAAGGTCTTCACCCGTTTCGATAATTCTTAACCTTACTTTGTCGTTTTGAATTCTTACTTTCATTGCCTTTTTTGCTTCCATAAAACTAATTACAACGCAAATAGTTAAGTGGAATACAATACACAAAATATGTAAAACAAGTTGTGTGGTGTTGTTTTTTATGGTTGCTATTGCCATAGAAGTCATACCAAACAGTACAAAATAAATCATTAAAAATACTGAAGGTTTTGTAATTGCTTTCATTTTCTTTTGCCTACCTAATATATATTTTTTCCGCACGTATTGCGGCTTTGGTTAATATTTCATAACTAATGGTGGTGTAAAACCTTGCCAATTTATCTGCATTGTCCATAATGCAAACGTGTTTGCCCTTTGCTTTAACTGCCGTTAGGTCCATACACCTGTTGTTAAACTGACCTTTAATTGGCTTTCTAAAAAGCCCATCTGCATAGCCGTATCTAACAATTTTTAAATTTAAATCTTTTTGGCTTTTTATAGAGCCGTAAAGACAACTTTCACCCTTTTTTATTTGCTTTGTGTTTACCACGGGTGCATAGATTTTCATTACCCTTTTTAGTGGAAATTTCTCACATTTAAAAGGAGTATAGCCGTAAAGTAAAAGTCCAATTCTAACGGCATCTAAATATACGCCCTTTAAAAATCCCCCGCTTGCCGAAATATGCACAATGGCATTTTTATTATAATCTTTAATTATCTTTTTTGCAACCATAAATTTTTCAAGTGCTTTTTGCCTTAAAAAATCATTTTCTGGCATTGCAAAATGAGAAAATAATCCGGTAATTTTAACGTGAGCAAGTTTTTTAGAAAAGTTTATAAGTTCTATTAACTCATTAACCGTTTCAACACCTAATCTTTTCATACCAGAATCGAAAATAACGTGCACTTTTGCCACCTTAGATAGTTTTTTTGCACATTTTTCTACTTGTATTAAATGCTCTTTTTTAAAAACGGATAAAGTGATATCTTTCTCGACAAGTTCTCTCGTTTCCCCTTTAAAATTAGGGATTAAAAGTAAAATCTCCTTGTCTACGCCAGAAAGTCTTAACCCTATTGCTTCTTCTTTTAAAGCAACGCAAAACCCATCTACTATAGGATGCAAAGCGTTTGCACACATAGATAGCCCGTGCCCATAGGCATCTGCTTTTACTACCGCATAAAACAAGGTAGACTTTGGCAAATTGTTTTTTATTTGTTTTGCGTTGTAGACTAAATGGTTTAAATTAATATAGGCAGAGTTTAGCATACAATTATATTATGTATAAACCCCTTTATTAGTTAACTTTAACCAATAATTCCTTCTTCTGGTTCTGCAACGTAAAATTCTGCGGTATAGCCCGTTTTTTCAAACCAAAACGGAACATTTTAGTGAAAGCGCACAAGGCAAAACCTTGCCACCACAATAATCTATATGTTCGCCAATTAAATTTACCCTGCCTGCTGCAGAATAAGTATAAGTTGGCTCTGCATTAAACTTTTGCTTAAAAACGTTAACTAAATTTTGTTCCATAATACGCCCCTAAATAACTTAATTATAGTATAACAAAAAACTTTGACTTTTGCGAGTGTTTTTGTAAAATTTTTACATTTGAATAATAATAAAATAAAA
>JAGBSS010000129.1 GCA_017631725.1 Clostridia bacterium
AATTGTTGACTTAATTTTCGTTTAATATTATAATGTATATATTAAAATATTAGAGGCAGTAAAATGATAGAAAAATTTTTACAAAACAAAGTTGTTCCCGTTGCCGTGTTAAACGGAAAAGAAGAAACAGAAGAAACCCTATCTTGTTTATTACAGGGTGGAATTAATGCAATAGAAATAACTTATCGCACTGCGTATGCGGGGGAGGCGATAGAATATGCATCTAAAAATTATCCACAAATTTTAACAGGTGCAGGCACAGTCACAACCAAACAGCAAGCAAAAGACGCCATTAAAAAGGGCGCAAAATTTATTGTTGGCCCAGGGTTCTCTTGTAAAGTTGCAAAAGTTTGTAAAAAGGCAGGCGTGTTATACGTTCCGGGTGTTGTAACCCCAACAGAAATTATGGCTGCAAAAGATATGGGTCTTAAATTATTAAAATTCTTTCCATTTTCTAATTTTGGTGGCGAAAAAACGGTTAAAGCACTTGCAGGTCCTTTCCCAGACGTTAAGTTTATGATAACGGGCGGAATAGATGGAAGTAATTTTACAGAATTTTTAAAAATTAAAAACGTGGTTTCCATTGGTGGCAGTTGGATGCTTAAAGGGGACAAACAAGAAAAACTTGCTAAAATTAGCGAAATAACGGAAAAATTAAAAGAAATATAGTTAAAAAGGGGCATTTTTAGGTAAATGCCCCTTTTAAGTTTGACAAAAATTTACCTTAAGTGTTATACTTTAAAAAATTAAATCTTAAGATGCTTGCAGAATTTTTAGACTGTAAGCGGAGGAATTCCGGAGAATCTCTTAAATGAGTGCCGAAGGTGCAAAGGGTTATAAGCCCCGAATCTCTCAGGCAAAAGGACGGACGATATTTTTTGTTCTTCGGGGTTGCTTAAAAGCAACTTTTTTTATTTAAAGGAGAAAGATGGCAGAGTTTTTAAAAAAATTAGAAAGTGCTTTAGGCACAATTAACGGTTACCTTTCAGATTACATTTTGCTAATTTTACTTGTAGGAGTGGGCTTGTTTTTTACCATTAGAACAAGGTTCGTTCAAGTAAGATGTTTCGGACAAGGTTTAAGAAACATTTTCGGCAAAAGAGACAAGCAAAGCAAAAAGAGAAAGGGCGGTATGAGTTCTTTTCAAGCCTTTACAACTGCCGTTGCAGCACAAGTGGGAACAGGCAATATTGTTGGTGCTTGCCTTGCAATTATAGTTGGTGGCCCAGGGGCAATTTTCTGGATGTGGATTATAGCATTTTTGGGTATGGCGACCATTTATTCAGAAGCCGTTTTAGCGCAAAAAACTCGCATTAAGGATGCAGATGGCAAAATTTCGGGCGGACCTGTTTATTATATTAAAACTGCATTTAAAGGAAAGTTTGGTAAATTTTTGGCAGGGCTATTTGCCGTTGCTGTTGTAATTTGTTTGGGATTTGTGGGAACAATGGTTCAAACCAATGCTATAAGTAAAGCCGTGGCATCTGCAGGTGGATACAGTTATGAAAAATGGGGCTTTATTGTTGGAATTATAATAGCCGTTGTTGTTGGCATAATTATAATTGGCGGTGCAAAAAGAATAGCATCTGTTACCGAAAAAATTGTTCCAATTATGGCAATAATTTACATTATTGGTGGAATAATTATTTTATGTGCTAATATAACTGCCGTTCCTAAAGCCTTTTATTACATATTTAAGTGTGCATTTAGTCCGCAATCGGTGTTAGGTGGTGCACTTGGCACAACTATACAAAAAGCCATAACAATGGGGGCAAAACGTGGGCTTTTCTCTAACGAAGCAGGTATGGGTTCTACTCCACACGCCCACGCGCAAGCAAACGTAAAAAATCCACACACTCAAGGCACCGTTGCTATGGTTGGCGTGTTTATAGATACGTTTGTCGTTTTAACAATTACCGCTTTAATTGTTATAACAAGTATTCACGTTAAAAATCCTTCAATGCTCGGCTCTGTAACCGAAAACGACATGTTAGAAAAAGCAATAGCAAGTTTATTTGCAAGTAAAAACACCGGAACGATGGTTGCTGCAATTTTCGTTGCCGTTTGCTTAACCTTCTTTGCCTTTTCTACAATAATCAGTTGGAACTTTTTTGGAAGAATAAATTTCGAATATTTGTTTGGCAAAAAATCTGGCATATACTATTCTGCAATTTCATTAATATTCGTTGTTTTAGGCTCTTTGCTTGCAAGTGGATTAGTTTGGAACTTTAACGACTTTTTTAACTACTTAATGGTATTCCCTAACGTAATTGCCCTTATCGCCTTGTCGGGCTTGGTTGTAAAAGAACTTAAGGAAAACGGAAAGAAAAGCGCAGTTGACACTCCTACAACACCGTTAACAGGGGAAATAAAATAAAAATAATCTAAAACTAAACGCAGAGAAATCTGCGTTTTTTATATTGCAAAAAAATCATTTTGGGTGTAAAATATTGGTAGGTGTTATTATGGCAAAAATGATTTATGAAAACGAAATAACCTTATATAACAGTTATTTCAACGCACACGACAAACTTTCCTTAAAGGCAATTTTAAGCATTTTTCAAGACGTTGCAAGTATTCATGCAGAAGAAATTGGCGTGGGTTTTTCCGACATGGTCAAAAAAGGATTTTATTGGGTTTTAATTAGAATTAAAATAGACGTTATAAAAATGCCAAAGCCAAACGAAACGGTTTTAGTTTCTACTTGGCCACTTGAAAAGGGCAGAATCGATTTTGATAGAGAATTTAAAATTTGCAGTTTGGGTGGCGAAACGCTAATAACGGGTGTTTCTAAATGGTGCATAATTGATACAACCACTCGCACCTTAAAACGTACCGATGGGGTAGATTACGTTGGCGAATACGTAGACCAAAAAATTTATTTAGAGCCGTTTAATAAAATTACATTGCCAAACGATATGGGTAAAAAGCAATTAACACACGTTGTAAACTATTCCGATTTAGACCATAATTGGCATATGAACAACACTAACTATGCAAATCTAATTACTGCCGTTTGCAAAAATAAAGACTTTACTCATTTTGAAATAAACTTTATTTCAGAGTGTATGGAAAACCAAGAAATTAGCGTTTATTCTAAAGAAGAAAACGGGGAATTTTTTGTTGGAAAGGTTGGAGAAAAAGTTTCTTTCACCGCTTATCTTAAATAAAAGGGGATTGCATGGCAAAACTATTTATGTTAACCGAAACTAGCCAATTTATGATGAGTTTCGTTATTATAACTGAAAAAAACAATGCGATAATTGTCGATGGTGGAAGGCAAGAAGATATGCCTTTACTTAAAAAATACGTTGGCAATAGAAAGGTTAAAGCGTGGATTTTAACCCACCCCCACACCGACCACATTAGTGGCTTTACGTACGAAATGGGGCTTAACGGTTGTGCCGATTTTGACCTTGATACCGTTTATTATAACTTTGTTGACTACGATAAGTTGATAAAAGAGCAAAACGTTCCAGACAGGGCTTACTTTGAATACGAACTTAACGAGTTCTTGCCAAAGTTCAATGAAATTAAAAACAACTTTGCAGAAAAAACACATATTGTAAAACAAGGCGATAAAATAAAGATAGATGAAGTTGAGATAGAGTTCTTATACACTCACCACAAAGGGTTATATGCAAACCTAATGAACGACAGTTCTTTGGTTTTTAAACTTAAAACCCCAAAAACATCCGTTTTATTCCTTGGTGATTTAGGCCCAGATGGTGGAGATATTTTATATAGAGAGTCGAGAGATAAATTAAAAGCAGATTACGTTCAAATGGCACACCACGGGCATATGAACGTTTCTATGGAAGTTTATCAAGCAGTTTCGCCAAAGGCATGTTTTTGGTGCGCACCGCTTTGGCTTTATAACGAGCCGGAAATTCCAAAATATCTAGAAGATACCGAATATTTAATTAAAGCGGGCAGAATTAGAATGTACGGCACGGCAGTAACGAGAAAATGGATGGATGCATTAGGCGTTAAAAAGCACTACGTTTCGGGAGAAGGGACTGTAGAATTAGATATTTAAAAGCATAAAAAAAGAACCGACCTAAAAGTCGGTTCTTTTATATTGTTAAAATTTATTTATTTTCTAATAATGCTGCACGCTTTTTATCTTTTTTGGCAAATATTCTAACGAGAATAAATCCTACTACAATAATTAGATAAAAAGTCAAAAGTCTCCACGTAAGCATTGCAGGGAATGCCAAGCCTTGTGCAAGTTCGAAAGAGAATATTGCATAGAAAGATAAGTCTGCCGCACCTGCGTTACCAGGGGTTGGAACAATTGCTACTGCGTTGTTAATTAAAAGGCACAATTCCATTATTTGTAGCCATAAAACTATTCCGCCGTTTGCCCAGCCGTTTCCACCACCAAATCCGTAGAATCTTAAAGTAAAGTATGCAACGGTTGCCATCGCAAAAAGTTCTAAAGCACTTAAAAATATGGTTGCCAACAATACAAGTGGGCGTTTAAACAACTTTTTAATGCCTCTGGAGTTAACTAAAACTGATTTAAGGGTTTTATACCTTGTAGCCGTTGGGTTTTTTACAATTTTAAACTTTTCGCCAAGCCATATTACAAAATATACTAATTTAGAACATAATCTTGGAGATATACAAAACATTATAACAAGAGCAGGCATTGCAAGGTTTGCGCAAAGACCAATTATTGCAAGAACGAATATGGTGCTTGGAATATATGCTAGATTTGGGTGACCTAAAAGGTTAAACCTAAAAGACACAACTGCTAAAATTCCAAGGAAAACAACCGTAAACATATTTGCTATGTATGCAGATATAACAATAGAAGTACTTTCGCCACCACTTATGCCGTGTTTTGTAAAGTGGTTAATTTCAAATGGTTGACCACCAACGGCAAGAGGGGTAATGTTGTTGTAAACTTGGCAAACTATACCTGCCTTGATGCTTGACTTATAATGCCATTTTCCGGTTATGCTCTTACAGAGAACAGACCTTTGAGTGCCTTTTGCAATGAAGAAGAATATCACGGCAAGAACAGCAAAGACAAGATGCTGCCAATTCTTGGTTAAGGTGGCTTTAATAACGTTCCAGTCAACAGGCTTGCCCGCAAAATCGTTTATAGCGGTATACACTAAAACGCCTATCGCAAAGGCAAAGAACAGAAACGTTATAAGATTTTTAAGAATACGAGTTTTCCTGTCTGTGTTTTTATCTGTCACAAAACCTATTGCTTTGGCAATCTCAAGTTGCTTGCCTTTTGATTTTTTTCTTTTTTCAGGCGTTTGAGTTTTGCTTTCAGCTTGACAAGATTTAGACAACTCTTTCTCGGAAACCTTAACTATAATGGGTTCTCCACTTTTTTTGTCCACGTCAATTTTTGTTACCGTGGGGGTTGTGTTTTTCTTCATAGCGCTACAAGTATATGCCCAATTAAAATGCTTGTCAAGTAAAATTTTGCCGTTTTTTTTGCTACAAAGGGCACAAAAAAGGGTAAAATAAGCCATTTACGGAGGAACGGGTGCTTAATAATTGACCAAAAAATTTTTTTATGTTATACTATAAAAAATTTAAATTTACGGGTGTTTTATGCTTTCAGAGAAAAAAAAGGACTTACTTGGTCAAAGCATGTTGTTTGGCGCAACCTTATTATGGGGTACAAGTTTTTTAGTTCTAAAACAAACCATAAGCGTTTTGCCAATGTTTTTTGTTATCGCCATAAGGTTTGTTGTATCTGGGGCTCTACTTGGTATTATATTATGTAAGCGTTTAAAATATAAACTCACAAAAAAAACCTTTTTACACGGACTTATTCTTGGATTCGTGCTTGCACTTGCCTATATTACCCAAACTTTTGGTTTAGATATGTCAACACCATCCAGAAACGCCTTTTTAACTTCAAGTTATTGCGTAATGTGTCCGTTTTTCGTGTGGCTTGTCTTTAAAAAACGTCCTAAAGCATATAACGTAATATCTGCAGTTCTTTGTATTGTTGGTATTGGCATAATTGCTTTAAGTGGGAAAAAGGAAACAGGTTCTAACGTTTTACTTGGCGATGGTCTTACCCTTATTGCTGCCGTTTGTTTTGGTTTCCAAATTATTTTTATAGAAATGTTCCAAAAACAAAATGACGATCCTATTTCTCTTTTGTTTTCAGAATTAATAACCGTTGGTATCATTTTCACAATACTATGTACCTGCTTTGAACTACCAACAGGCGCTCTTAACATAAAATTAACTACCGAACAAATTTTAAAAATAGCGTACCTAACTTTTGCTTGCACGGTGCTTCCACAAATGTTCCAACTTTTTGGGCAAAGGTTTGCTTCTCCTAATCACGCAGCACTAATACTAAGTTTAGAAGCGGTGTTTGGTGCAATATTCTCGGTTATATTCGGAGAAGAAAAACTCTCCGTTATGCTTATTATCGGTTTTGCGGTGGTGTTTATTGCAATTTTAATTAGTGAACTAAAGTTAGACTTTAAAAAGAGAAAAAATATAAAAGAATAGTAGGAGAAAAAATGAAACTTATTCCTGTTACAAAAAACTATTTATGGGGCGGAAATAAACTCCGTGAATTTTATGGCAAAACAAGTAAAGACGATATTATAGCAGAAAGTTGGGAATTTTCCGTGCATGCAGATGGCGAAAGTCAAACGGAAAAAGGTTCTTTTAAAGAGTACTTGCAAAAAAATCCTACTGCATTATTTGAAAATGGCGGTGAGTTTCCCGTTTTAATAAAGTATATAGATGCGTTAGATAATTTGTCCGTTCAGGTTCATCCAGACAACGAATATGCGTTAAAGGTAGAAAACGATAACGGCAAAACGGAAACGTGGTATATTTTAGAAGCCGAACAGGGCGCAGGCATTTATTGTGGCTTTAAAAAGGATACGGACAAGGCGGAGTTTTTAAAAAGTGTTGAACTTGGCACGGCGACAGACTATTTGAATTTTATTCCCGTTAAAAAGGGCGATTGCTTTTTAATTAAGGCGGGCACGGTTCACGCAATTGGTAAAGGTTGCCTAATTTTAGAAATTCAACAAAACAGTAACACCACGTATAGGGTGTACGATTTTAACAGGGTTGGTGCAGATGGAAAGAAAAGGCAACTTCACGTGGACAAGGCTATGGACGTTATAAACTTCTCTGCTTTTAAAGACGTTACCGGTGGTAGCGATTATCAGCAAATAGAAGGCGGAAAAATAAGGCTTTTAACAAGTTGCGAATATTTTACGGTTAAAGAACTTATTCTAAACGGCGAATATAAAGATTTAAATAAAAATTCTTTCATAGCGGTATGCGTGGTAGAAGGTAATGGCTTGGTAAATGGCGAAAGTGCTAAAAAAGGAGATAGCTTCTTTATAGATAGAAATAAGCAGTTAGCAATAAGCGGAAACTTAATCGCAGTGTTAACAACTAAAGAATAAAGTTAAAGCGTGGTTTAATACTGCGCTTTTTAAAACTTGTAAAAAAATTTTAAAAAACCATTTAAATATAATTGACAAGGCAAGAGAATTTAGATATAATACATAGGCATTTAGCGGTTTTCCGCCGAATATTTTATGGCGGCGTAGCTTAGTTGGTTAGAGCGGCCGGTTCATACCCGGCAGGTCGTTGGTTCGAATCTGACCGCCGCTACCACAACAAAAACAACGGCAAAAGCCGTTCACATATATTAATAAGTGTAGATGCGTTCTACATTTATTAAAAGCCAAGGCCCCTTGGTCAAGCGGTTAAGACACCACCCTTTCACGGTGGTAACATGGGTTCGATTCCCGTAGGGGTCACCAAAATCGTAAAAAATCAGTCAAAAATGGCTGATTTTTTCGTTTTTAATCACTATTGCAATTTTTTAGTTTGTTCGAATAGGTGGTGTTATTTATCTATTTTATCTACGATAAAAAGATAGAGTTGTTAAATAATTGACTTAAAAAACAAGAAGTGCTATTATAAAGGCGCAACTAAACTTTTTTATTTTGCGTAAAAAAGGAGAAAGATTTATGAAAAAGAAAATCTTAACTATTTTAATATCAATACTTGCATTATGTACGTGCATGTTTTCGCTCACTGCCTGTGGTGGAGAAGATGGCAGTTTAGCAGGTCATATTGCAAAAGAAGAGTGGAGTATAACTGAAAAATACCACTACCACGCTTGCAAAACTGAAAATTGCACTGAAAAGTTAGACAAAGAAAATCACACCTTTGATAAAAATAAAAAATGTACCGTTTGCGAATACGTGACAACCGAACCTATGTGGACGGAAATTTCAAGTAACGTGTTTACGATAAACGGCACAAATCTTTACGTTAAAGTTCCTAATACACAAAGTAGTTTTGCGTTCGCAGAAACAATTAACGTTGCAGAAGGCGCAACCTATAAGGTTTATACTGATATTCAGTGCAAAGAAGGCTCTATCATACCTAGTTATATGGTAAACGACCTTGTTGTTGGCGATAATACTTATTATTTCCTTGTTAGCAACGAAGGTTCGTTCCCTAAAATTTATACTGTAACCATACGTAGAAGACCTATGTACACAGTA
>JAGBSS010000130.1 GCA_017631725.1 Clostridia bacterium
ATGTTTCTATTTCCTGCCGTTAACAAACTTTTAAAAACGTAGTAAAGGTAATCTTCAAAAGCACGTTCTCTTACGTGAACAGTACCACTTTTGTCGTTTCCAACAGCCCAACTTGCAGGACTATAAGAAATAGATGGTGCAATTAAAATTTCCTTTTTTTCAGCAAGTTTTTCTAAAAGACCTTGTGCAATAAGGGTATCGCAACCATAAGAGCAATGTGGGCCGTGATATTCAACCGTGCCACCAACTATAACAAGTGGAGTGCGTTTTTCTTGTGCGTTTTTAAGTTCTTTTGGGAAAGAATAATCTAAATACATAAATTTTCTCCTTTAAAACTAATAATTAAAATCCAAGTTCGATAATTCCGTGTTTTTCTAAATAATCGGTGTAAGATTCTACGCCGTTTTCCTTAATAGCAATACCTTTTTCCCAACGGCAACCAAAGGTTGAACCAGAAATAAAGGTGTCTACTTGGAAGGTCATATTTTTCTTTAAGATGTAGTTAGAAGAAGTTTCCATCCAAGGGGCTTCTACTTCTATCATACCTGTGCCGTGGCAAGGCCCGTAAACGTAGTTTTTGCCATAGCCTGCTTCTTTAAACATTTCAAGGAATTTTTTAGGAACAACGTCTGCAGGGATGCCTGCTTTTAAGTTTTCCGTTGTCCAATTATGCATTTTTAAGCAGAATTCTACAAGTTCTTTCTTTTCGCCTTCAGATTTGCCCATAAATACAGGTAAACCGATAGCAGGGGAATAACCATCTATTTTAGCGGAAAGGTTTAATTGAACGATATCGTTTTTGCCAATTTGCTTATAGGTAGAACGGCTTATTGCGTGGCGAGTAGAAGATTCACTAAACACGTACATAGGAAGACCTTCATATTCTGCGCCGTTTTCATAAATAACTTTTTGTGCAATACCAACCATTTGAAGTTCGGTTACACCCGGTTTTAAAGCCTTAATAACTTCGTCTGTTGCGAGTTCAACAATTCTAAAACCTTCTTTAATGCAAGCGAGTTCGTTCTGGCTTTTAATAGAACGAAGTTCTACCATAATATCGCTACAAACGGAAATTTCAGCATTTTTAAAGGTGGCTTTTAAGCCGTCCATTATAGGAAGGGTGCATTCTACGTAGCTCCCAAGACCAATTTTAATGTTTTCGCCTGTTGCACCAACGTAGTTAAACGCATCTTTAAACGTATCTGGAATAAGTTCTGGATAAGCTGGGTCAGCAGATTCACGGAATTCTTTTAAAACCATAACCTTATCTATTTTACCAAAGTCTTTAGCAAAAATAGCAGATTCAGGACCAACTAATAAAACAGCTTTTCCGCTAGCGCCAATTAAAACACCAGCACGTTCGAAAAGTGGCCAAAAGCCGGAAAAATATCTTGCATTTGCATAGTCGCTTTCAGTGGAAACAACAAGCATTGCATCTAAACCTTTTGCTGCAATCAATTTTGCCGCTTTTTGAATTCTTTCTTGATATTCGTAATCTGGAATACAAATTCTTGACATAATACACCTCTTGTTTTTTTCTTTTATTATATCATTTTTTTTAAATTTGTCTTTACGCAAAAATAAATTTATGGTATAATATTGTAAATTTTTTTATTTTGGTGGGGTATGCAGTTCGTTCTAAAGCCTTTTAAAACAGAGATTAACATAAAAAAACTTGCAAACATACATTACTTTGAGTTTACATCTAATTATGAAACGGAAGAAGATAGCCACCCTTTTTTAGAACTTTTATACGTTGATAGTGAAAGTATTATAATAAATTCTGATTCATATTCGGGCGAATTAAAAGAAGGGCAATTAATTGTTCACGGAGCAATGGAAAAGCATTCTTTAAAATGCGGTGCGACCGCCCCAAACGTTGTTATAATTGGGTTTGAAAGCAGTTCGGAGAAAATTTCAGAACTTTCTAAAGCACCAATCACTTTGCCGTTAGAATTGAAAAAAATGCTTGCTGAAATTATTAAAGAAGCAAGAACGGTTTATCTCCCCCCGTATGACGTTCCTAATATTAAAGATATGAAAAAAAGGAACGATTTTTCCTTTGGGGCAGACCAACTAATAAAAAATTATTTGCAAATATTTTTAATAAAGTGTTTAAGGTTGCTTGAAAATTCTATTGAAAATAGTCAGTCAGATAAAAATTTCAACCTTAATTTCGAAGGGGATATTGAAAGGGTTAAAGAGGTAAAAAAATATTTAGATTGCAACTTTGCGCAAAAAATTAACGTTTCAGAGTTATGCTTTTTGTTTGGAACAAACAAAACCACTCTTTCTAAAGAGTTTAAGCAAGTTTTCAATAAAACTATAATGGAATACGTTAATTGCCTTAAAATAGAGCACACCAAAAGGCTTTTAAGGGAAAACGTTTATACTCTCACGGAAATAGCGAGCATATTATCTATTAGTTCGGTGCATTATCTTACGGCGCTATTTAAAAAGCACGTTGGGATAACCCCCTCTGAATATTTAAACAAGGTAAAAAACAAACTTAAAATTTAAGTGGTAAAAATTTTATATTTTGATTTGACAAAGTATGCTTGCTTGAGTATAATAAAAGTATACACGACTGACGGACAAAGCGGTTAACCGCAAGGGAGTGTATGTATAATAAGCCGACCGTCTGGGCAGTTCAATTTTCATAAAATTGGATTGCCTTTTTTAGTATAAATTATGTAAGGAGAGTGTTATGCAAACAGAAGCTTGGAAGGGTTTTATTGCGGGAAATTGGCAAAATAGTATAGACGTGCGCAATTTTATTCAATGTAATTATCGTGCTTATTCTGGCGATGATAAGTTTTTACAAAACGCAACGGAAAGAACAAACGGCATAATGAAAAAGGTAAACGCACTCTTTTTACAAGAACGTAAGGCAGGTGGCGTTTTAGATATAGACGTTACGACCGTTTCTTCTTTATCAAGTTATGCCCCAGGGTATATAGATAAAGAAAACGAACTTATTGTAGGAATGCAAACGGATTCCCCCTTAAAGCGTAGCGTAAACCCTTTTGGCGGTATGCGAATGGTAAAGCAAGCGTGCGAGGCTTACGGCATTAGTTTAAGCGAAAAGGTAAAAAACGAATTCCGTTTTAGGACAACTCATAACGATGGGGTTTTCCGTGCTTATACAGAAGAAATGCGCCTTGCAAGAAAATGCCACGTTATAACGGGGCTTCCTGATGCTTACGGCAGGGGCAGAATAATTGGAGACTATCGCCGTGTCGCCCTATATGGCGTTGATAAACTTATTTCTGAAAAACAAAAGGATAAAGAAAGTCTTGCAATAGAGAATTTTAACGTAGATATTATTCGCTTAAACGAAGAACTTTACCAACAAATTGCATTTTTAGGATATTTAAAGGATATGGCTTTAAGTTACGGCTATGATATTTCAAGGCCTGCAACAAATGCTAAAGAAGCAATTCAATGGACGTATTTTGCATATCTTGGTGCAATTAAAGAGCAAAATGGTGCGGCAATGTCGCTTGGTAGAGTAAGTACGTTTTTTGATATTTATATCGAAAGAGATTTATTAAACGGCACTTTAACTGAAATTGAAGCGCAAGAGTTAATTGATGATTTTGTTATAAAACTTCGAATTGCAAGGCACTTAAGAACGCCAGAGTATAACGAACTTTTTGGTGGCGACCCAATGTGGATAACCGAAGCAGTTGGCGGTATGGGTGAAGATGGCAGAACGTTAGTGACAAAAAGCAGTTATCGTATTCTTAACACATTATATACGTTAGGTCCTTCGCCAGAGCCAAATCTTACCGTGCTTTGGTCTAACAACTTGCCAGAAGGGTTTAAAAAATTCTGTGCAAAGGTTTCTTGCGATACAGATTCAATTCAATATGAAAACGACGATTTAATGCGCCCAATTTACGGGGATGATTACGCAATTGCTTGCTGTGTTTCGGCAATGAAGGTGGGCAAACAAATGCAATTTTTTGGGGCGCGTTGCAACCTTGCAAAATTGCTTTTAATTGCTATAAACGGCGGATACGATGCTACAAGCGATATTCACATCGGCCCACAAATGCCCGTTTTAGAAAATTTAGATTTTGAAAGCGTTTTAGATAGATACAATATTTACATTTCTTGGTTAATGCGTTTATACGTTAATACAATGAACGTTATTCACTATATGCACGATAAATACGCATACGAAAAAACTCAAATGGCGCTTCACGATACAGAAGTTAAAAGATTTATGGCTTTTGGCGTTGCAGGGCTTTCCGTTGTGGCAGACTCGCTTTCTGCTATTAAGCACGCACAGGTTAGCACGGTAAAAAATGAAAAGGGGTTTGTTGTAGATTTTGTTAGACAAGGGGATTTCCCAAAATTTGGTAATGATGACGACAGGGTAGATTTAATTGCAAAAGACCTTACCCACACCGTTATAACTGAGTTAAGAAAAACCCCTGCGTATAGAAATGCAGAACATACTCTTTCCGTTTTAACCATAACTTCTAACGTAATGTATGGTAAAAACACGGGTGCAACTCCAGATGGAAGAAAGGCTTTTGCTCCTTTTGCCCCAGGGGCAAACCCAATGCATAATAGAGAAGAAAACGGTGCTTTAGCATCACTTAATTCGGTTGCAAAAATTAGCTATAACGATTGTCGTGACGGAATTTCTAACACCTTTTCAATAACTCCAGATGCACTTGGCAAAACGGAAGGGGAAAGGGTAGATAATTTAGTTAGTATTTTAGATGGCTACTTTAGGAAAAACGCACACCACATTAACGTAAACGTTTTAAATAGAGAAACTCTTTTAAAGGCATACGAAAACCCAGAAGATTATCCAAATTTAACCATAAGGGTTTCGGGTTATGCAGTAAACTTTAATAAACTTTCCCGCGAGCAACAAAAAGAAGTAATTTCAAGGACCTTCCATGAAAGTTTGTAATGAAATTTTAGGCAAAATACACTCTATACAAAGCCTTGGAACGGTAGATGGACCAGGGGTGAGATACGTTGTGTTTATGTAAGGCTGTA
>JAGBSS010000131.1 GCA_017631725.1 Clostridia bacterium
AAAGCAAACGCAGTTAAAGCAATGCTACAAGGCCCTTATGGTGAAGTTTGCCCTGCAACGGCATTGAGAAAACACCCCAACGCAAAAATGTTTTTAGATATTGATAGCGCAAGTTTAATTTAAGGAGCAAGTATGAAAATTATATTTTGTGGTTTTAGACACGGACATATAAACGGACTTTACAACAAGGTTAAACTCGATAAAGATTTTGAAATTATAGACTGCGTAGAACCAAACGATTTAGCAAGGTCTAATGCAGAAAAAAATTTGGGTGCTACCTTTTCCGGAAAAACTTATCAAGAACTTTTAAATAGCGATATAGAAGTTGTTGCAGTAGGCACAGCATATGGCGACCGTGGAAACGCTATAATTTCTGCTCTTAAAAAAGGCAAGCACGTTATTGCAGATAAGCCTATTTGCACCACAATGCAAGAACTTGAAGAAATAGAAACACTTTGCAGACAAAACAACTTAAAGGTTTCTTGTCTTTTAGATTTAAGATATATTCCACAAACCATAAGGGCAAAGGAAATTTTAGATTCTGGCGAACTTGGTGAAATTATAAACGTTTCTTTTACCGGTCAACATTGTATCGACTACGATAACCGCCCAAGTTGGTATTTTGAAGAAGGTATGCACGGCGGAACAATTAACGACCTTTGTATTCACGGCGTTGATATAGTAAGATATTTAACAGGCAAAGAACTAACTAAAATAGATTTTGCAAGGGTTTGGAACGGCTTTGCAGACAAAACTCCAAACTTTCTTGATTGTGCATATTTTTCCGTTAGGTTAAACGATATTAGCCTTATTGCAGACATTTCTTACTCTGCCCCATCGCAAGTATTCTCTATGCCCACTTATTGGGACTTTAAGTTTTGGTGCAAAAACGGGCTTTTAACCTATTGTCTCGTAAACAATAAAATTACTATTTATAAAAATATGGAAACAGAGCCAACAATAATTATTCCCGAAAATTTAGGGGCAGACTGCTTGCAAGAATTTAAAACTTGCATTGCACAAAACAATAGTTTAATTACAGAAAACGTAATTAAATCTACTAAAATGGCTCTTACAATTCAAGCACAAGCTGATAAGGAGAACTAATATGGAAAACTTAAGGCTATCTGGTGGCACGTTAGTCACCGAAAGCCAACTTATTAAAGCAGATCTATTAATTGAAAACGGACTTATAAAAGAAATTATAGATGAAAGTCAAGTAACACAAGGCTATAAGGTTATAGACTGCTCTAATTTATACGTTTCTGCAGGGTTTATAGATATTCACCAACACGGCGGTGGCGGTGCAGACTATATGGATGGCGAAAATGATACCTACCTAAAAATTACCGAAGCGCATTTAAAACACGGCACTACAAGTGTTATGCCCACCCTTTTATCTGCAACTAAACCTGCGCTTATAAAGGCCGTAGAAGGCTATTTAAGTGCCGAAAAAGATGATAGAATAAGAGCTAACCTTTTAGGCTTGCATTTAGAAGGCAGATACATTGCTCCAAGCCAAGCAGGTGCTCAAAAGGAAGATAGAATTTCAAATTTTAATAGCCAAGAATATTCTGAAATTATAGAAAAAGCAAACGGCAGAATAAAACGTTGGAGTGTTGCTCCAGAACTTTTAGGTGCAGAAGAATTTGCAAATTATGCAAATAAAAATGGTATAGTTTTATCTATTGCCCACTCCGATGCAGACTTTGATACAACCCTAAAGGCTTTTGACCTTGGTTTTAAACACGTTACCCACTTTTACAGTTGCACAAGTTCTATAGTTAGGAAAAACGGATTTAGAATTGCAGGTATTGTAGAAGCCACCTATTATTTAGATGATATGAACGTGGAAATTATTGCAGATGGGTGCCACCTTCCACACTCTTTACTAAAACTTATTGTTAAACTAAAAGGTGTAGATAACGTTAGCTTAATTACCGATGCTATGCGTGCCGCAGGTGAAAACGTAACGGAAAGTTATTTAGGTAGTTTAGAAGACCCATTGCCCGTTGTTATAGAAGATGGCGTTGCCAAGCTTTTAGACAAAAAGGCATTTGGTGGTAGCATTGCCACAAGTGATAGACTTGTTAAAACAATGCTTAATGCGGGTGTAGATTTAGTTTCGGCAGTAAAAATGCTAACCGTTAACCCACTTAAACAAATGAACTTAAACGTTAAAAGGGGTAAAATAGAAAAAGGATATTTTGCAGACCTTTGCGTTTTTGATAAAGACGTAAACGTTAAAAAAGTAATTGTAAACGGCAAAATTGCATATTAATTAAGTAAAACAAACAAAGGCTAGCGATTAGTGCTAGCCTTTTTGGTTTTTATTATTCTTCTTATTTTTTGCCGTGAGTTTTTTCGTATTCGGTTACGGCACTTTTAATATCTGGCAATTTAGAAGTTTTGCCGTGCTTTTCTACTTCTATTTTATTTCTTTCGCCGTGAGTTAAGCACCCTGCCCCACCAATGCAACCACCAACACAAGCCATACCTTCTATAAAGTTGCCATCTAAAATTTTCTTTTGCGCTTTCATTAACGCAATACGGCAAGCCTCTATACCATCGCAAGAAACGGCTTTTAAATCAAAGTTTTTAAGTCCGCTTTCTTTTAAGCTTTCAGCAACCGCCTCTGATAGCCCGCAATTTCTTGCAAAAATTCTGCCATAGTAAGAAGCATTTTCAAGGTTTTCTTCTTGCAAACTGCCAACGTCTATTTCCTTACTATCAAATAGCGCCTGAAGTTCTTCAAAGGTAATAACGCTATCCACGTAAGGAGCAACTTCTTCTTGTTTAAACTCCATTTTTTTAGCCGTGCAAGGCCCAATAAATACGACTTTGCAAGTTGGGTCTTCTTCTTTAATTCTTTTAGAAATGGTGGCAAACGGAGAAAGTGTGTGTGAAACGTATTCTTTTAAGTCTGGAAACTGCTTTTTAACGTAAGACACAAACGCAGGGCAACAAGAACTTGTCAAAAAGCCCTTTTCGCTTAATTCTTCTGCTTCTAAAAGCGCAACCATATCTGCACCTAAAGCCGCCTCGGTCACTTTATAAAAACCAAGTTCTTTAATGCCTTTTATAACTTGGCCAAGTTTCGCATAAACAAATTGGCTTGATATTGCAGGAGCAACAACTGCGTGAACTTTATATTTAGTGTTGTTTTCACTGCTTTTAATTAAATTTATAACGTCTAAAATATAAGACTTATCGTTTATAGCACCCCAAGGGCATTGGTAAACACACGCACCGCAAGAAATACACTTTTCATCGTTAATAACGGCAGTATGGTCTTCACCAGAGGTGATAGCCTTAACTTTGCACGCCATTTCGCAAGGACGCTTTAAGTTTCTTATTGCCCCGTAAGGGCATACTTTAGCACAAAGACCGCAGTCTACACACTTGCTTTTATCTATATGTGCTTTTTGTTGATGGTCAAAAGTTATAGCATCTTTTTTACAAGCATCTTCGCATCTGTGGGAAAGACAACCCCTGCAATAATCGGTAACTTCATAGCCACTCATTGGGCACTCATCACAGGCGATATCAATAACTTCTATAGCATTTTTATTATCTTTATTGCCACCCATTGCAAGCTTAATTCTTTCCATAACTATTGCTTGCTCTTTATAAATACAGCATCTCATAGTAGGTTCTTTTTTGGTAACTATCATTTTAGGAATATTAACCAAATTTTCCTGCAAAGTGCCTTCCCATGCAAATTTTGCCACGGCTTTTAAAACTTTATATTTTAAATGTTGAACTTTTGTATCGAACTTTTTCATATCCATTACCTATTTTAAACTATCTATATTTTAACACATTAAAATTATAATTTCAACCATACTAATAAACTAAAGCACTAAATTTAAGGCTAATAGCCCAGATATTATTGTTGGAATTGCAATAATTGCACCATATTTTAAAAATTTAGCGTAGGAAAATTTAATTTCGTGTTTTTTAAGCATTCCACTCCACATTATACCTGCAAGTGCGCCAATAGGCGTTAAAAAAGCACCCACGTTAGAGCCAATTACCGTTGCGTAAATTGCACCCGTTTGACAAGCACCTGTAAGCGGAGAAATAAGGTTGCAAAATAGCACGGACATTGGAATGTTGTTTATAACGTTAGCCGAAAGGAAAGAAGATATTCCATACGTAAAAATAGTGTTTTTATTACCTAAAAGTAACGAAAGTTTTTCCGTTACCCCATGATTATTAAATGATAAAATTATAATAAACATAGAAATAACAAAAGGAATAAGTTGCCATGGCGCACGTTTTAGTGTGCGTAACATTTCCGTTGGCTTATGCTTTTTTGCTATGCATAATGCACCGATTACAACAACTAAAGAAACCGCCGCCACAAGTGAAACTAAATACATTTCCACCCCTAAATAAGGCCCTATTGCAAGCACTACAACGCATATTGCTAAAAGTATTAATCCTATAACTAAAAAGGGCTTATTTTTAATTTCTGCATTTTCTTGGCTATACTCTATACTTTTACAAAGTTGCTTTCTAAACACCAAATAAAGCATTAAAAATGCAACTAACGAGCAGGCTAAAGTTGGCAGAATCATAACCTTAAAATATTGTAAAAAGTTTATCCCGTAAGACGTTGCTATAAATATATTAGTGGGATTGCCTATAATTAAGGTCATACTCATTGTATTTGCCGCAACAAACTCTGTAACAAGATATGGCAAAGGATTTATTTTTGCGTTTTTAGCAAAATGGCAAATAAACGGAGTAAAGGTTAAAACTATTATATCGTTGCTTGTAAAAACGGTTAAAATAGAAACAATTATGTAAAGCCAAATAAACAACTTTTTTTGGCTGTGTTTTGCAAGTTTTAAGGTTTTGCAGGCTAAATAACTAAAAAAGCCCACTTCATCTAAAAATACCGAAAGTATGGTCATACATATAAATAAAACCAAAATTTTTATAGGGTTAACAGACGTATTAGCCGTAAATTCTTTTAAAAGTTCCTTTAAACCTATTCCACCAAAGCATAGCATAAAAATTGCACCAATAAGTGCAATTACCCAATAAGAATCTAACTTTATTTTCCCAATTTTAATATTAGGGAATTTAAGCACCGATGCAGTTACTCCAACCGCAGTAAGCGCCCCAATAATTATAACGGCAGTCATAAAACCCTTCCTTACGGCATTTAGCCGTTAAAAATTTTATCACTATAACCACAAAAACGCAACTAAAGAAAGGATATAAATTATTTAAAGTTATTAATATATGCTTAAATAGCGCTTTTGTGAACATACTTTTAGTATGGGGTATTTTAATTATCACGCAAAGGCGAAAGAATTAATAAAACTTGGCAAACTTGTAGATTTTTATTTTACAGAAAAATATAAAAACATTTCCCCTGCCCTTGTTTTAATATTTAATAATTGTTCTCACCCCGTAATGCCAATTCGTGCACATAGGTTTAAAGAATATCTACCTATTTTAGAAGAGTGGTGCAAGAAAAATAATAAAGAAAA
>JAGBSS010000132.1 GCA_017631725.1 Clostridia bacterium
AAAAACCCATTGAGAACGAGATTGTTTAAGGAGAATTTATGATTTGGTCTAAAGAAGAAACGTTATCAAGGTCTGAAATAGAAAAAATTCAGTTAGAACGTTTAAAAGAAACGGTAAACAGGGTTTACGAAAAAGTTTTACCATACAAAAAAAAGATGGATGAAATGGGTGTAAAACCTTCAGATATTAACTCTTTAAAAGATTTAGCAAAACTACCTTTTGTTACAAAACAAGATTTAAGAGATAATTATCCGTTTGGTTTATTTGCTGTTCCGAAAAAAGAACTTGTTCGTATTCACGCAAGCAGTGGTACAACGGGCAAACCAACCGTGGTTGGTTATACTAAAAACGATTTAGAAGTTTGGACAGAATGCGTTTCTCGTATTGCTTGTATGGGCGGTGCAACGGCAAACGACGTGGCTCAAATTTGCTTTGGATACGGAATGTTTACAGGTGCTTTAGGTCTTCACTACGGTTTAGAAAATATTGGAGCTACAATTGTTCCATCTTCTACGGGTAATTCTGAAAAGCAAATTATGTATATGAAAGACTTTGAAACGTCTCCTTTAGTCGCAACCCCTTCTTATGCGTTAAGGCTTGCAGAAGTAGCAAATGAAATTGGTGTTGACCCTAAAAAAGATTTAAATATTAAAATTGGTCTTGTTGGTAGTGAAATGTTAACAGAGGCTATGAGAGATGAAATTCATAAAGTTTGGGGCGATGACATGCTTGTCACGTCTAACTATGGAATGAGCGAACTTATGGGCCCCGGCGTCTCTGGCGAGTGCGAATATATGGATGGTATGCACATTAATGAAGACTTTTTTATTCCAGAAATAATTAACCCAGAAACAGGCGAAGTGTTGCCAATTGGGGAAAAGGGTGAACTTGTTATTACTTGTATTAAAAAAGATGCATTGCCACTTATTAGATATAGGACAAAAGATATTACAAGGCTTATTTATGAGCCATGTAAGTGTGGTAGAACTTTCTGCAGGATGGAAAATTTATCCGGCAGAAGTGATGATATGTTGAAAATTCGTGGTGTAAACGTTTTTCCAAGCCAAATTGAAGAAGTTATTTTAGGTTTTGATGAACTTGGCCCAAACTATGAAATAGTAGTCACAAGAGATGGTTATAATGACAAGTTGACAATAAGGGTAGAACTTTTAAAATCAACCGATTCGTTTACAGAACTTGAAACACTTTCTAAAAAGGTTAGGGGAAAATTAAAAGTTGTTTTAGGTTTAGATGCAAAAATTCAGTTAGAGTCTCCAAATACTCTTCAAAGATTTGAAGGCAAGGCTAAAAGAGTTAAAGATTTAAGGAGTAAATAATATATGAGTAATAAAACGTTAATGCTTGGCAATGAAGCACTTGCAAGGGGTGTTTATGAAGCAGGTGTTAAAGTTTCAAGTGCATACCCTGGGACACCAAGCACGGAAATAAGTGAATATTTGTCTAAATATCAAGAAGTTTATACCGAATGGGCACCAAACGAAAAAGTAGCGGCAGAAGTTGCTATTGGTGCTTCTTATGCAGGGGTTAGAAGTTTATGTTGCATGAAACACGTTGGTTTAAACGTGGCTGCAGACCCATTGTATACCTTTTCTTATACAGGTGTTAATGGTGGTGCAGTAATTG
Source organism: Clostridia bacterium (assembly GCA_017631725.1). Lineage (GTDB taxonomy): Bacteria > Bacillota > Clostridia > Christensenellales > Borkfalkiaceae > UBA1259. Next base: position 1,645 of record JAGBSS010000132.1, read on the forward strand.
TTGTTGCAGATGACCCCGGTCTTGCAAGTTCACAAAACGAACAAGATACCAGAATGATTGCAAGATCTGCTCACGTTCCTTGTTTAGAACCTTCTGATAGCCAAGAAGCAAAAGATTTTGTTAAATTTGCTTATAAATTAAGCGAAGAATATGATACCCCTGTTATTTTAAGAACAACTACAAAACTATCTCACTCTCAAAGTTCTGTTGTTTTAGAAGACAGGGTAGAAGTAGAAGATAAGGTTTACGAAAGAAAGGTTACAAAAACCGTAATGATGCCTGCATCTGCAAAAGGTAGGCACGTTTTCGTAGAAGAAAGAGAAAACAAAATGCAAGAAGATTGCAATAATTTCCCAATAAACACCGTTACAATTAACGATACTTCAATTGTTTTTATTACAAGGGGTATACCTTATCAATACGTAAA
>JAGBSS010000133.1 GCA_017631725.1 Clostridia bacterium
CATAACCTTTTCTTTAAGGTCATTTTCACTTTCAAGCAAATTTTCTACCTTTTTAAATTTGCTATTTAATTTTAGTAAACTTTCTAATTCGTTAAGTTTGTCCTTAACCGACTTTAACGCTAAATGCACGCTTTGTCTTGTCGCACCCGAAAACTCTGCAATTTCTGCCAAAGATAAATCGAAATAATAATAAGAAGAGAAAATTTCCCTTTGCTTTTCGGTTAAAAGACCTTTATATAACTCAAACAGAGTGGTTAAATCTAAATCTTTTTTCATAATAAATAAAACAAGGTGTAAAGGTTTTTTACTTTACACCTGTTATTATATACGCCTTTTTTATCCTTGTCAAGCAATTTTAACCTTTAAAACATTGCTTCTATAAATTCTTTTGAATCAAAAACTTCAAGGTCTTCAATTTTCTCGCCCGTACCAACGAAAACAACGGGAACTTCTTCTTCATAAGATAGGGAAATTATAAACCCGCCTTTTGCCGTGCCGTCTAACTTGGTTAAAATTATTCCGTCTATCCCAACGGCTTCTTTAAACACCTTTACTTGCGAAACTGCGTTTTGACCTGTGGTGGAATCTAAAACTATAAGTTTATAGTAGTTGGCATCAGGGTATTCTCTTTTAACCACCCTATCCATTTTTTTAAGTTCTTCCATAAGGTTAGACTTTGTATGAAGCCTGCCCGCAGTATCAATAATTAAATAGTCGGTGTTTTTAGATTTTGCAGAACTTACCCCATCGAATACAACGGCAGAAGCATCTGCCCCTTCTGCGTGTTTAATTATTCTTGCGCCTGCCCTTTCACTCCAAACGGAAAGTTGTTCACTTGCCGCCGCCCTAAAAGTGTCGCCTGCAACAATTGTTACCGTTTTACCTTCTTCTAAAAACTTGTTGGCAAGTTTACCAATGCTTGTAGTTTTGCCAACACCGTTAACCCCAATAACCATAATAACGGCAGGAGTTTTAATATCAAGGGTGTCGGCATAACTAACCGTATCAATCAATTCTTGCTTTAACTTTTCTATAATTTGCTCTTTATCGTGACACTTTTCCGCCTTAACGGTATCACGAATCTCGTCCACAATCTCTAAAGCCGTGTTAACGGATACATCAGAAGAAATTAAAATATCTTCTAATTCTTGGTAAAAATCTTCCCCTATTTTTTTAGAAGAAAAAAGGTCGTGTAATTTACTTGAAATGCCATCTCTAGTCTTTTTTAAAACGGCTTTTAGTTTACTGAAAAATCCCATTTTGTTCCTTTATGCCAAATCGCCAACAGCAGTTATATCGCTTAACTTTACAGATACCATTTTAGAAACACCTTTTTCTTGCATAGTAACGCCAAAGAGTGCGTCTGCCATTTCCATTGTTGGCTTTCTGTGTGTTATAACTATAAATTGAGTGTCTTCGCTAAACTTTCTTAAATATTCTGCAAATCTATCAACGTTTGCTTCGTCTAACGCTGCCTCTATTTCGTCAAGCACACAGAAAGGCATTGGGCGAAGTTTTAATATTGAGAATAAAATTGCAATAGCGGTAAGTGCCTTTTCGCCACCAGATAAAAGTGATAATTTTTGTAATTTCTTTCCCGGTGGTTCTGCTATAATTTCTATACCTGCCTCTAACCTGTCTTCCACTTCTGAGTAGTCAAGTTCAAGCATTGCCCTACCGCCACCGAATAATTCTTTAAATATTTTTTGGAAGTTTGCGTTGATTTTTGCAAAACCTTCGTCGAACTGAGCAAGCATTTCTGCTTTAATTTTATCGATAGCAATTTTTAAATCTTCTTCGGCTTTTATAAGATCTTCTTTTTGAGTGTTCATTTCATCGTAACGCTCTTTCATAAGTTTATAATCTTCTATAGCCGTTGCGTTAATTGCACCGAGAGAAGAACGGCGTTTTCTTAATCTTGCAATTTCTTGCTCACCGTGAACTGCATCGTAATTTTCTTCTCTGTTTTTAACTGCAGTTTCATACGTTTCTTGATAGTCTTCCCAAATGCTTTGTTGCAAATATTCTAAATCGGAGTCTATTTTTGCTAAAGCAATATCTTCAGTATGGCGTTTTTCTATAAGTTCAGAAATTCTTTCTTGTAAATTTTGCCTTTCTGCATCGTTTTTCTCTAATTTTTCCTTTAATTCCGACTTAACGTCATCTATCTTATCTATTTTTGCACGAATTTGGTTAATGTAATCTTGTTCTTCTTTAGTTAATGCAATTTTTTCTTGCTCTCTCTTTAAAGATTCTATAATTGCCCTTGCATTTTCATTGCTACTAATTAACTTTTCAATAGAACTTTTTGCAGTTTCTATTTCTTTAGTAAGCCTTTCTATATCAGACTCTAAAGAAGAAATTTTGCCCTTGCTTTCTGTAATTTTTACTTGAAGTTCGGTGCTTTCTATTGCTAAACTTTCTCTTTCTTTCTTTAAAACGTCAAACTCTGCTTGATGTTTGTCGGCAAAATCTTTAGCAGACTTGTTGCTTTGTTCTAACTGCTCATCGTTTTTGTCAGCTTTAACCCTTTCAAGTTCAAGTTTTTCTATACGTTTATTTAATTCTTCTATAATATCGGTAACGGCTTCTATTTCAGCACCAACTTCTATTAAAGCCTGCTCGCAAGAAGCTTGTTTTTCACGTTCTACAACAATTTGTTGGCGTTTTTCCGTGTAAAGTTCGTTTAAAATAGAAAGTTCGTCAAGTGCCTTATCACGTTGTTTTTCAAAGTTAACTTTTTCATCTTTTAGAGCTTGCATTTCTGCATTTTTAGCCTTTAATTCTGCTTGGTTATCTTCTATTTTTCTATCGTTAGATAATAATCCAACCGAGTCTAAACGTTTAGAACCACCCGTCATAGAGCCTTGGTTAGAAAGAAGGTCGCCATCTAAAGTTACAATTTTAAATGCAAACCTAAACTTTTTAGCAAGAGCAGTTGCATTTTCAATGTTATCTACGATAACTGTATTGCCTAAAAGGTTAGAAATAACCCTTTCAAACTGCTTGTCGTAAGAAACAATTTCATCTGCAACGCCTAAAACACCCCTTTCAGAAAGGGCAGAAGTAACTTCAAAAGTCCTCACCCTTGGTTTAATAGACGTTATAGGTAAAAAGGTTGCCCTACCAAATTTATTTTCCTTTAAATATTTAATTAAATATTCCGCTTCATCTGGGGTTGCCGTTACAATGTTTTGAGCGGTAGTTCCAAGCGCCGTTTCAAGTGCTATGTCAAACTTTTTATCCCCTTTTATAAGTTCAGCAACAACGCCTTTTATTCTGGACTTTAAGTTAGAGTCTAACTTTGCCTTGTTTAAAAGAGTTTTTACAGAAGGCATATAACCATCGTAACTTTCTTTTAAGCCACGATAGAAGTTATCTTTTGTGTTTAAAGTTGCAATAATAGAATTTAAAGAATAAATTTTATTATCGTATTTTGCAATAGTTTCATTAGTAGAACGAACCTTATCTTCCGTTTCGCTAATGCTATTTTTCGTGTTAAATACTGCCCTATCTAAAGCATTGATGCTTTCATCAAGTTTTTCTTTTTCGTTAAAAAGTTTTTCCCTTTTATAAGAAAGTTCATCAAGTTTAACGGTTTTTTCGTTTAATTTTTCTTCTAAATTAAGGCGTTCTATACTCATCGTGCCTTTGTTTACTTTAATATCCGTTAAAGATTGTAAAGATTCTATAACCTTTTTTTGATTTTCGTTAGCAAGTTCTTCACCAACAGAAATTTTCTCTGAAACGGATATAAGTTTTTTAGAAGTCAATTCGTATGTAGTGGAAAGTTTTACAAGGTTTGATTTTTCCGCTTTTAAATCTTCTTTGGCACTTTCTATCATACCGTTAGCATCTAAAATTAAACCATTGTTAGAATTTATTTCCCCTTCTGCACGTTCTATTTGACCAAGCAAATAACTAATTCTTTGTTCGAAAAGTTTTTGGTCACCAGAAGATTTTTCCATACTTACACGCTTGTCTAAAAGTTCATCGTTAAGACTTTTAAGTTCTTGGTCTTGCGTGGAAATATCTTTAAAAATTTTATCGTATTCGTTTTTGTACTTTTCTAACTCTTGATTTCTTA